>CANRFK010000063.1 GCA_947629875.1 uncultured Clostridia bacterium | reverse complement strand
GTGAAAACGGTTGCAAAATCCATATCAAAAATGATAAAATAAGGATAGCAAGTTACGGTCGGCTCAAATGCAACCGCCGCATCGAGACGATGCCCTTCCCGGGCTTCCCCACAGACCTGCAAGCACAGGTCACCGCGCTCAACAGCGTGTGCGAGGGATGCGCGCTCATCGTGGAAAATCTCTTCGAGACGCGCTTCAAGTATGTGCCCGAGTTGCAGAAGATGGGTGCGGATATCGAGGTGAAGGGGAGAAGCGCATTTGTGCGCGGCGTGGAAAAATTGCACGGCGCGTCCGTCGTGGCGGGAGATCTGCGCGGCGGGGCGGCGCTCGTCATTGCGGCGCTCGCGGCGGAGGGGACGAGCGAAGTGCTCGATCTCTCGCATATCGACAGGGGTTACTCCGATCTGCGGGGAAAGCTCAAAGGGCTCGGCGCCGAGATCAAGCGCGTGCGCATTTAGGCGCAAAAGGGGATACCAATGAAGACAAAGACGAGAGTTATCATTACCACTTTGGTTTCGTTTTTGCTCCTCGTCGCGGTCATCGCGGCGGGGCTCAATGCGATCTTTACGATTACTCTCGTGGAGAGCGAGTTTTCCGTGTGCTCGGAAGCGGGCAAGCGGGATGCCGAGGCACTCAAAGCCGAGCTCGACGGATTTGTGGGCGACAGTACGACTTTTCTCGACGTAGACGATGTAAGCGAAATCGTCGAAAAATACCCGTGCTTCCGCGTGGATTCTGTGGAGAAGTCCTTCCCCAAGACGTTGAAGGTCAAAATCTCCGAGCGCAAAGAATTTTTCGCCGTGAAAAACGGAGAGGACTACGCCGTTTTGGATGAAGAGGGCATCTATCTCTACGACGGCGAGAATACCAACCGCTTGGGCGGCGAGAACGTTGTGCTCGAAGGGTTTGACGCCAAGCTCGAAAAGGGAAGTCCCGTCACGGGCGAGTATCTCGGCGAGGCGCTCACCATGTTCTCCGTCTTTTCCGAACTGCTCCCGGGTGTGCGCGCAAACGTTGTGTCGCTCCGCCTTGCGCACGACATCGGGCAGAATATCCCCGAGCACACCTATTTCGTCGTCACCATGCGCGAGGGCGTGAAGATCGTCATCGCCAACCCCGCGGAGAACATTGCCGAGAAGGCGCGCGCCGCCTTTACGGATGAAAGGTTCGGATATCTCTCGCCCAACTTCTCCGACAGGGAGAAAATGTACGGCAGCATCTCCGTGATCGGCTCGCCCCCCAACGTGACGCACTTCGACGGCTTGCCCATCAAGGAGGCTTAAACCGCTTCGGCGGAGAGATGGGTACCATGTCCGCGGTCGGCCGCGGGAGAAAGCGTCCTTCGGGCGCTTTTTTGTTGCTGCGACGGGGGAAAATATCGTCACAATTTCTTGACATGGACGCCGCTGTTTGTTATAATAGTGAATACATCAAAACTCACAAGGGGATGAAAAGATGGGTCGCAAAAGCGTAGCGGTGTTAGACGTCCGTTCCTCCGAGATCGCAGTGTTTGTCGGCGAACGGGGCGTAAACAATACGTTCGTATTCAAGGCGAGCAAAACCGAGCCGTATTACGGCTACGAGGCGGGCGCATTCTACGACGAAGGCGATCTCTCGGAAGCGGTTTATAAGGCGGTGTCCGCCGTCGAACAGATCTGCGGCGAGCGCATCCGCGAACTGTACATCGGCGTGCCCGGAGAGTTCACCGTCGCCATTCCCAAAGAGCAGAATATCGGCTTTCCCAAAAAGCGTAAGATCTCGCAAAAGGAGATAAACGCGCTCTTCGAGAGCGGCGTGGAAAAGCGCGAGGGCTACCGCGTGATCCGCGCGACGAGCATGATCTACACGACGTCGGATAACCGCCGCGTCGTCGATCCCGCCGGGATCGCGGCGACCTCTCTCTCGGGCGTTCTGTCGTACTTCTATTGCAGCGAGTACTTCATCGGCGTGATGGAAAGGATCTTCGCCAAAATGCGCATCTCGCTCCGGTATCTGCCCACCGAGTTTGCGATGGCGAGCTACCTCATTCCGTCCGAAACACGGGATGAATATGCCATCTTCCTCGATGTCGGCTATCTCTCGTCCTCGCTTCTCATCCTGCTCGGCAACGGCGTGCTCGCACAGGAGACCTATTGGGTCGGAAGGGGGCACATCGCGGGCAACATCATGGAACAGCTGTCCGTCCCGCTCGATGTCGCCACCGCGCTCCTTTCGCGGGCGAACCTGTTCGCAAAGGATACTTCGGGCACGGCGGAATTCAACTACCGCGGCGTCTCGTACGAGATCCGTGCGGATGCGTTCGTCGAGGCCGTAAAAGAGGGGTTGGACGGGCTGTGCGAAAAGATAGGGCCGTTCCTCGAATATTGTTCGGGGAAGGATCTCGACTATAAGCCGCTCTACGTCTCGGGCGAGGGGCTGGAAAATATCCGCGGCGCGCTGGAACATATTTCCAAACGCCTCAACCGCGTCTGCGAGCAGCTCGCGCCCGATCTTCCCTACTACAACAAGCCCGCCATGAGTTCGCGCGTCGCGCTCATGGACATGGCACAATGCGACCGCGAGAAGGGCGGCGTATTCAATCGCTTACTAAACGTATTCGGAGGTTAATGTATGTTCAACGAAAATATTCCGTTTGTCGGAAGAGATAACGACCGTATGGAGGAACCCACGCCCGCACCCGTCAACAACGGCAGGGCGCGCATCCGCGTGATCGGCGTGGGCGGCGCCGGGAACAACGCCGTCAACCGCATGATCGAAGCGGGCATCACGAGCGCGGAGTACATCGCGGTGAACACCGATGCGCAGACGCTCGCCCGCAGCAAGGCGCAGACCAAAGTCCAGATCGGCCTCGTAAAGACGAAGGGGCTCGGCGCAGGCGCGGAGCCCGAGATCGGCAGAGAGGCCGCCGAAGAGAACAAGGAGGATCTCGCGCGCGCCATCGAGGGAACCGACCTTCTCTTCATTACGGCGGGCATGGGAGGCGGCACCGGCACGGGCGCCGCACCCGTCATTGCAAAACTTGCCAAGGACAAGCGCATCCTGACCGTCGCGGTCGTCACCGAACCCTTCGATTTCGAGGGGAAACACCGCATGGACAATGCGACGAAGGGCATCGACAACCTCCGCAAGTATGTCGATACGCTCATCATCATTCCCAACGAGAAGATCACCGAGGTCGTCCCGCCGAACACCTCCATGACGGACGCGCTCAAAGTCGCGGACGACGTGTTGAAGCAGGGCATCCGCGGGATCTCCGACCTCATCGTGACCCCCGCGCTCATCAACCTCGACTTTGCAGATGTGCGCACCATTCTCAAGGACAAGGGTCTCGCGCACATGGGCGTCGGCGTCGCCAAGGGGGACAACCGCATCGTGACGGCCGTCCGCCTTGCCGTCAATTCGCCGCTTCTCGAGACGACCATCGAGGGCGCGACGGGCGTCATTATCAATATCGTCGGCGGCAACGACCTCACCTTGAACGAGGCCAAGACGGCCGCGGAACTTATCCACAGCGTCGTCGATTATTCCGCAAATATCATTTTCGGCGCATGTATCGACGAAAATATTCAGGACGAAGTGGAGGTCACCGTCATCGCGACGGGCTTCCCGTCTGCGGAGGAGAACGCGGAAGCGGCGTATGCCAATGTCGCCTCGCAGACGGCGCAGGCGTTCCGCGCTCCCGCGCCCCGTCCCGAGATTTATGCGCAGAGACAGCCCCAGCCCGCCGCGCAGGACAACGCCCATACGCGCACGGAAGCTTCCGCGCCGCAGCCCGCCGCTCCTGCGTTCACCGCTCCCGCGGAGCAGGCCGATACGCCCATTGCCGATGCGCCCGCGGAAGATCGGCCCGCGCCAGCGGAGGAGACAAAGGAAGACCGGCTGCCGCCCTTTGTGAGAAGGATGTTCGGCAGAAAATAATTTGCTTTGAACCTGCGGGATCGGTACCTTTATCGTGCCGGTTCCGCCGTATTTTTTTCGGACAGGGAGTTACGCATGAAAAAAGAGAAACCCGCATATCTGACGATCGACGAGCTCCATACCGCTCTTTTGGGCATACTTGCCGAATTTGACCGCGTATGCAGGGAAAACGGACTTCGCTATACCCTCGCTTACGGGACGCTCCTCGGCGCCGTGCGGCACAAGGGGTTTATTCCTTGGGATGACGATGCGGATGTCGCCATGCCCCGTCCCGATTACGAAAAACTCTATGCGCTCATCAAGGAGGGCAATGTGGCATTCCGCGAGCACTTCTTGTTCTCGGAGGATCGCGGCAAGAAGGCGCCGTATCCCTTTTTGAAGCTCATGGACGACAGATACCGCATCAAGAGTACGTCCCACAGGGAAGTTCCCTATCTCTTTTTGGATGTTTTTCCCGTGGACGGCGTCCCCGATGTCTCCCCGAAGCAACGCAAAAAGCTCTACCACAAAGAGTTGTTCTGCAATTTCGTCATCTCGATGTGCAAGTGGTATGTCTTTGCGGATAAATGGTGGGGGTACGTTCTGCGCCCGTTCATGTTTTGGTTTTATCTGATTTGGATCGCTTACGGACAGGATCGCGCAATAAGGCGGCTCCGCAAGTTGCTCCTCAAATATCCCTACGGGGAATATACGATGTGCGACAATCGCGCATGGGGGCAGACTATGGACGATATTCCGAAGACGTTTTACGACGATCTCATCGAATTGGATTTTGAGGGACACAAGTTTTTCGGCTTTGCGGAGTACGATAAATTTCTCACGATCCGCTACGGCGACTATATGACGCCGCCGCCTTCCCGAAAGCGGGAGACGCATCATCTGAAAGTGTACCGGGACGAGATATCCGGTGAAGAGGCGAGTAAATGAACATTGCTTTGATTATTGCAGGCGGGTCGGGACAGCGGATGGGGCAGGAGATCCCCAAGCAGTTTCTCACCGTGTTGGAAAAGCCCGTCATCATCTATACGCTGGAGAATTTCCAACGCTGTGAAAAGATCGATGAGATCTATGTCGTCTGCATCGAAGGTTGGCACGATGTGCTCGCCTGTTTTGCCAAGCAGTTCAATATCACCAAGTTGAAAGGCATCTTTCACGGCGGGAGATCGGCACAGGAATCCATCCGCAACGGGGTAGAGGCGATCCGTGAGACGCATTCGGACGACGAAACCATCGTCATTCACGATGGCATCCGCCCGCTCGTGGATGAGGACGTGCTCGACGATGTGATCGAGACCTGCCATCGCTGCGGGAACGCCGTAACTTCCCTGCCCTATAATGAGCAGATCTTCCTCGTCGACGACGAGAAGACGACGACCCGCTACATCCCGCGTGACACCATCCGCCGCGTCGCTACGCCGCAGGCCTATTCACTCGGAAAACTGCATTGGGCGTACGAGCGGGCATTCCGC
Source organism: uncultured Clostridia bacterium (assembly GCA_947629875.1). GTDB lineage: Bacteria > Bacillota > Clostridia > Christensenellales > Borkfalkiaceae > Gallimonas. The sequence goes on along the minus strand of CANRFK010000063.1, from coordinate 2,388 downwards.
GAGGGGATCGGCATTACGCCGTCCTCCTATGTGAACACCATGATGAGCGACCTCGGGGAGACGCTTTACTTCGCCAAGGGGTCGGATAAGAACATCAAGTTGACGACGAAGGACGATTTTTATATCTTCAAAGCATATATTCAAGCCAAAAAGGACAATTTGCTCAAATGACTTTCGCATATCGCCATGAGGCGGAGCGCGTCGCCGCACTCGCCCTGCCTTGGGAAAAATTGGAAGGGAAGACGTTGCTCATCAGCGGAGGAACAGGGCTGATCGGCAGATTTTTGCTCGACGTCGTGCGTTGCCGCAACCGCGCAGGTTCGAATATCCGCGTCGTGAGCCTTTCGCGCAGGCCGCGTCCGTCCGAAGAGAATATTGTCTACCTTGAACAGGATGTCTCGAAGCCCATCGCTTACGACGGTGCGGCGGATTATGTATTACATCTCGCGTCGAATACGCACCCCAAACAGTACGGCGAGGATCCCGTCGGGACGATCACAACGAATATTTTCGGGTGCTATCATCTTCTCGAAAAGGCGCGCGCATGCGGTGCACAGCGCTTTTTGCTTGCGTCGAGCGTGGAGATCTACGGCGACGGGGACGGGACGCCGATGGACGAAAGTTATTGCGGCGCGATCGACTGCAACACTGCGCGGTCGGGATATAACGAATCGAAACGGCTCTCCGAGAGCCTCTGCCAATCCTACCGCGCGCAGTACGGCATCAATTGTGTGACCGTGCGGCTGTCGCGTTGTTTCGGCTATGACGAAAAACAGGATAGCAAGGCACTTGCGCAGTTTCTCGCAAGGGCAGTTGCGGGCGAGGACATCGTCTTGAAGAGCGAGGGGAAGCAACGGTATTCCTACTGCTATGTGGCGGATGCTGCCGCGGCGATCCTCTTCGTTCTCTTGTGCGGAAAGGATGGCGAGGCATATAACGTTGCGGATGACAGCGAGGGGAAAACGCTCGGCGATTATGCACGGCTCATTGCTTCGTTTGCGGGGCGCCGCGTCATATTCGATATCCCGAAAATGCAGGATAACACGGTTTCCAAGGCGAACTATGCCGAACTCGACTGTACCAAATTGAAATCGCTGGGTTGGAAGCCGCTCTACACGGTCTCCGAAGGCCTCCGCGCCACCTACGAAAAGTACAAAAACGCATAATGGGGTCAAAAAAATGACGAAGGGGGAGCCGTGCGGCTCCCTTCATCATTATATAAGAAGCATAAAAAATCGGAGCCTGAAGGCTCCGATTTTTTATAAGTTGATTTAGTACATTCCGTCCATACCGCCGCCTGCGGGTGCAGGGGGAGCGGGAGGGGTGGGGATATCCGTCACGATGGATTCCGTCGTGAGGAGGGTAGCGGCAACGGATGCCGCGTTTTGCAGCACCGAGCGCGTCACCTTGGTGGGGTCGATGATGCCGCTTGCCACCATATCGGTGTACACGTTCTTGAGCGCGTCGAAGCCGTACGTCACCGTCTTCTTTGCCAAGATCTTATCCACGACGACCGATCCGTCCACGCCCGCATTCGCCGCGATCTGGCGTACAGGCTCTTCGCAGGCCTTCAAAATGATGCTCGCGCCCGTCTTTTCGTCGCCCGAAAGGGAAGCGACCAACTTTTTGAGCACGGGCACGCAGGAGAGGGGCGCAGAGCCGCCGCCGGGCACATAGCCCTCTTCCACGGCCGCACGGGTCGCCGCGAGGGCATCGTCGATGCGGAGTTTCTTCTCCTTCATCTCGACTTCTGTTGCCGCGCCCACGTTGATGACGGCCACGCCGCCCGCAAGTTTGGCAAGGCGTTCCTGTAATTTTTCCTTGTCGTAGTCGGAAGTCGTCACTTCGATCTGCGCCTTGATGGAGGCAACGCGCGCCTTGATGGCTTCCTTGTCGCCCGCGCCGTCGATGATCGTCGTGTTGTCCTTATCCACCTTCACCTGGTTGGCTCTGCCGAGCATATCCATCGTGGCGTCTTTGAGTTCGTAGCCGAGGTCGGAGGTGATGACGGTGCCGCCCGTGAGGGTCGCAATGTCCTCGAGCATTGCCTTTCTCCTGTCGCCGAAGCCGGGGGCCTTGACCGCAACGCAGTTGAACACGCCTTTGAGTTTGTTGACGATGAGCGCGGCGAGCGCGTCGCCCTCGACATCCTCCGCGATGATGAGGAGCCTCTGTCCCTGCTGGGCGAGGGGCTCGACGATGGGCAGAATCTCCTGCAAGTTGGAAATCTTCTTGTCGGTGATGAGGATGTAGGGGTTGTCAAGCACGGCTTCCATCTTTTCGGTGTCCGTCACCATGTAGGCGGAGGCATACCCGCGGTCAAACTGCATGCCCTCGACGGTGGTGAGTTCCGTCGTCATGGATTTGCCCTCTTCCACGGTGATGACG
>CANRFK010000062.1 GCA_947629875.1 uncultured Clostridia bacterium | reverse complement strand
ATGGGCGCCATCAAAAAGATCCGTCTGCCCGTTTTTTTATAGTATATTACCTGAAGGATGACGGATATGCTTGAAAGGACAAAGGTTGCGCCGACAATGGGCACGGCGAGGGCATTCCCCGAAAAGAGCGCGACCGCGGAGGCGAACCCGCCGAGGGAGAGCGAGCCCGTATCCCCCATAAAAATGCTTGCACGGTTGACGTTGAAGAGGAGGAAGGCGCACAGCGCGCCGACGAGCGCAACCGAGAGCGTGGAGAGCGCACTGCCTGTCCCCTGCAACAAAAGAAGCGCCCCCATCACCGCAAAGAACACCGCGCTCACCGAGCCCGCGAGCCCGTCTAGCCCGTCCGTTAAGTTGACGCTGTTCACCGTGGCGACAAAGACGAGCACCCCGAGCGGCAACATGCCCCAGCCGATGTCGTACGCCGCGCGGGAATAGGGCATGCGCAAAATCGTGAGCCCGTTGAGGCAACAATAGACGCTTGCCATCACGGCGACGGCAAGCTGGAAGATGATTTTCTGATACGGCCGCAGTCCCAAATTCTTCCCGCGCAGTTTTTTGAGGAGGTCGTCCAAAAAGCCCACGGCGAGATATCCGAGCCCCACGGCGAGCACAACGGGGAAGGTCGCATCCTTCTCCGCAAAAATTGCCGCAGAAATGACGGCGGCAGCAATAAAAGCGAGCCCGCCCATGGTGGGTGTCCCGCTCTTTTGTATGTGTTCCTTCACGTAGGAGAGAATATTTTGCCCCGCGCCCAGCCGCTTCAACAGGGGAATGAGGAGCAAGAGCAGTGCGGCGGACAGGGCAAACGCCGATAAAAAACAGAAGAGCAAATTACGCATCGCGTCCCCCGATGTGCGTTTTTATCACATCTTTGTCATCGTAGGCGTATTTTATTCCCATGATCTCCTGCGTCGTCTCCCCTCCCTTGCCCGCCACGAGCAAAATATCCCCCTTTTCAAGGAGAGAAAGTGCGTACCCGATCGCCCGTTCCCGTTCCTCGATGGCGGTATAATGCGTGCCGATTTCGGTGAACCCCGCGGCAATCTCGCCGATAATGGCGCAGGGATCCTCATAGCGGGGATTGTCCGAAGTGATGACGGCGTAGTCGCTGCACTTCGCCGCGATTTTCCCCATGATGGGGCGCTTTTCGCGGTCGCGGTTGCCGCCGCACCCGAAGAGCACGACGAGCTTGCCCGCGCAATATCCGCGGAGGGCAGTGAGCGATTTTTCCAGCCCGTCGGGCGTGTGCGCGAAGTCCACAAAAATATCCGCCCCGCGGTAGCTTCCCACACGCTCCAACCTGCCGTTCACCGTGGTGTTGGAAAGCCCGCGCGCGATGGCTTCCACGGAGACGCCCAACCCGTGCGCCGCCGTCGCCGCCGCGAGCGCGTTGTACACGTTGAACCTGCCCGCCATTTTCAGTTGCGCCTCGCACAGTTCGTCCTCCAAATTGAGAAGCACGCGTGTGCCCGCCGTGCTCTCCTCCTCGGGGAGCGCAAAGCAATCGGCGGGCGAATCCAGCCCGTACGTGACCGCGCGCACCCCTCCCGCAAGCGTCTTTGTAAATTGGTCGTCCGCGTTCAGCACGGCAAGGCGGCAACGCTTGTCCGTAAACAGCGTGCGCTTCGCCGCGCCGTAGGCCTCCATGGTGCCGAAAAAATCGAGGTGATCCTGCGTGAGATTGGTGAAGACGGCCGCGTCGTACACGATGGGCGCCTCCTTTTTGAGGGCGAGCGCATGCGCCGAGACCTCCATGGCGACAAACTGCACGCCGCTTTTTTTCATCTCCGCGAGCAAGGCGAAGAGGTCGACGGGGTCGGGCGTCGTCAGCGCGGGATCGACGGTGACCTTTCCGTACTGCGCGCCGAGCGTGCCGATGACGCCCGCCTTCTTCCCCTCTGCGGAAAAAATTTCATAGAGCATCCGCGTCACCGTCGTCTTGCCGTTGGTGCCCGTGACGCCAACCGTGGAGAGGCTCTTCTCGGGGTGCCCGTAAAACGCCGCCGCGGACTGCGACAATGCCGATCTTCCATCCTTCACGACAAGTTGCGGAATGCCGACGTCGAGCTCATGCTCGCAGACGATCGCGGCGGCTCCACGCGCCTCCGCCTCGAAGGCGAATTTATGGGAATCTACGTGCGTGCCGTTCAGACAGAAGAAGAGATCCCCCTCGCCCGCCACGCGGCTATCCGTGCACAGCCCCGAAATTTCCGCGCTCCCCCCGCGCACCGTCCCTTCCGCTTCCTTTGCAAGTGCTTCCAGCTTCATGGTTATGCCTCCGCCCGTTGGATTTTCATGATATCGATGATGCCGCGAAAGATCTCGGCGGCGCACGGCGCGGCGACCGTGCTCCCGTAATAGCTTCCCTGCGGCTCGTCGATGATGACGAGCGCGAGGTACTTGGGCGCATTCGCGGGGAAATATCCCACGAACGACGAAATATACTTGCCCTGCGCGATGTGTCCGTCCTCGTACTTTTGCGCGGTGCCCGTCTTGCCCGCCACGCGGTAGCCCTCGATGAATGCCTTCTTGCCGCTCCCGTCCCGCACAACGCCCTCGAGCATCGAAGAGAGAATGGCGGAAGTCTCCCCGCTCACCGTGCGGCCGATGAGTTTGGGCTCCGTAAGAAAGTGCGTGATGCCGTCCTCCGAGTAAATTTCCTCCACGAGGCGGGGCGCATAGTAGTAGCCGCCGTTGACGGCCGCGGCGGCGGCACAGGCGAGCTGGAGCGGCGTCACGGCAACCGTCTGCCCGAAGCCGATGCGCGCAAGGTCGCCGTTTTTCACCGTGCTCTCGGGGAGAAGCATGCCGATGGATTCCCCCGAAAAGTCGATGCCCGTCGCCTGTCCGAAGCGGAAGGCCTGCAAATATTCGTAGAACTTTTCCCTCCCGAGGGCGAGCGCGATATCCACAAAGCACGGGTTGCAGCTGTTGTTGAGCGCCTCGGCGAGCGTCTGGTTGGAATGCTTTCCGTTCTTGTGGTCGCTCCAACAGCGGATGGGCGATCCGTCCACGATGCGCGAACGGGATGAGGAAAACACATAATTGAGCGGCAATGCGGCGGGATTTCCCTTGCGCCCCTCCTCGATGTTCGCCGCGGCAGTCACGATCTTGAACGTGGAACCAGGCTCATAGATATCCGAAACGAGGCTGTTGCGCGAGAGCGCGTTTAAGGTCGCCATGTCGTCGCGCGGGATATCGTTGAGGTCGTACGACGGCAGATTGACCATGGCAAGCACGGAAAAATCGGTGGGGTCGAGCACAATGGCGCGCGCCGCCTTGGCGGAGGAGGTCGCAAGCGCCCGCGCCATCACCTCCTCGGCGAGCGCCTGAATGCGGTAGTCGAGGGTGAGGCGCACATTCATGCCGTCCGTGGCGGGGATGTATGCGGCGACCGCGTTCCCGATCTCCACGCCCACGAGGTCGGTCTCAAACAAAATTTCCCCGTCCTTGCCCGCGAGATACTTTTCGTAACCCCGCTCCAAGCCCGTCGTGCCCGTGCCGTCGTACGACGTGAACCCGATGACCTGCGAGGCGAGCGCCCCGTGCGGATAGACGCGCACATCGTCCTCGGCAAAGTAAACGCCCGCGAGCTCGTGCGCTTGGAGCGCCTGCACAGCCTCCTTGGGCGTGCGCCGCGCCACGGTCACTTCGGAGCGCCCCTTTTCCATCAGCTTTCCGTACACCGTCTCGTAGGACATGCCGAGCGCCTCCGAAAGAAGCGCTGCGCTCCCCTCGGGGTCGGTCACGGCGTTGGCGCGGGCGTACACGCTGTATGCCGCGCGGTTGTCGGCAAGGATTTCGCCGTTTCGGTCGGTGAGTTTTCCGCGGCCCGCAACGACGGGGATCTCCCGCGTCCACTGATCGACGGCGCGCAGATTGAGATCGTCCTTCCAAATTGCCTGAATGTAGAAGAACCGTGCAAGAAAAAGGCAAAAAAGAAAGGTTATCGCCATCAACACGGCAAATAACCTCTTTCGTAGGACAGATAGTGAAAAATCCGTCTTTTTTATTTTGTTTTCCTCCGATATTCCGCCTTATTCGAGAACCATATTGTTCTTTGCCGCCCACTCGGCCGCCCACTCGGCGATGCTCTCGGGCGAGGTGAGCTCGGCGATCTGTTCGCGCACGGTCTGCGTCGCCTGCGTCAAATTGTTCAGTTCCACCTCTTTGATCGCGATGTCGGAATTGATGGAGCGGATGATGCTCGTATTGACGCAGATCAGCACAATGGCGAGCACGATGGTCGCGATCACGGCGATGAGGGCGATCTTCAATTTCGTAGAAAGCCCGGCGGATGCCACGGCGGCGGGAGCTGCGACCGCTTCTTGCGTCTGGAATGCGGCGGGACGGTTGAGCGTGTCCATCGTACGGCGGGTGGGCGTGGCGTCATCTTCGTCGGCCACGGGTGCGGGAACCGACGCCGCGACTGCAGCCTCCGGAGCCGGAATCTCCGTCTGCGGTCTCTCCAATTTCCCGTCCTTGAACACGAGCCCCGCGAACAGATCCTGTTTGCCGGCGGGAGCCGCTACGGGCGTATACTGCGCGATGCGGGAAGCCGCGGGGGAGACCTGCTCCTCTACGGGCTCCGCCACCGCGATGTGGGCCACGGGCTCGCCGTCGCGCGCGGAATTATATGCCTCGGCGCTGTCAAAGCGCAACCTGCGGAAGTTGTCCGCGATCCTGCTCTTGTGCGCCTCTTCCGCCGGAGAGATCAAGCGATCTTTGAGCGATACGTTCATCTGTATGGGCGTTCTATCCAAAACGGCTGTATTCGACATAAATATCACTCCTTTCTATCAGTATTCGACAGACCGCGCGTTCATTCTGCTGTTTTTTCCGCGATCCGCAGTTTAGCGCTCTTGCTGCGCGGGTTGCTTGCAATTTCTTCTTCGCTCGCCGTGAGCGGTTTTTTTGTTATGATCTCGATTTGCTTTCTCTTCCCGCATACGCACACCGGGAAATTCTTCGGGCATACGCAGTCGGAGGATAAATCCTTAAATACTTGCTTGACAATGCGATCTTCGAGCGAGTGGAAGGTCAGAATGCACGCCCTTCCGCCCACTTTCAGGCGGCCGATGAGCCCTCTTACACACTGTTCCAGCCCTTCGAGCTCGCCGTTCACTTCGATGCGGATGGCTTGGAAGGTCTTTCTTGCACACGCTGCGGAGCGGAACTTGGGCGGGATGCCCTCTTCCACGAGCATTTTGAGCTCCCCGCACGTTGCAATGCGCCTTTGGGCGCGCGCCCTTGCGATATTCCGCACGATGGACGGCGCGAACTGCTCTTCGCCGTACATGCGCAAAAGACTTATGAGCCTTTCCTCGCTGTACCCGTTCACGACCTCTTCCGCCGTGAGAGGCGAACGCCTGTCCATCCGCATATCGAGCGGCGCGTCCGCGATCCGGTAGGAAAACCCGCGCGCGGGGTCGTCTATCTGATGGGAAGAAATACCGCAATCGATGAGGAACCCGTCGAGGCGGAGATCCCCGAGCGCCTCCGCATAGTTCTTATAGTCGGTGCGGAATACGGTGTATCTCCCACGGAACGGCGCCAGCCGCTCCGTCGCCGCCGCAATGGCTTCGTCGTCCTTGTCGGTGGCGATGAGCCTGATCTGCGGGTCGGCGGCGAGGATGCCGTAGGCATGTCCCCCGCCCCCCAGCGTGGCGTCGTAATACACGCCGCCGTGCCCTACATGCAGCCCTTCGAGGGTCTCCTCGAGCATGATCGGCTGATGGTAAAAGGTCATTTTAATACCAGTTGAGCGCACGTCCCGCCGTGCCGACCGTCACATTGCCGTTCACGCGGTCATAAACTTCCTTTGCCCAGATCTCGAAGCGGTTATCCATCCCCGTCGTCACGAGGTCCTTCACGATCTGCGCATGGGCACGGAGATGGGGCGGGATCACAACGCGCCCCTGGCTGTCCGTCTCCACCTCTTCGATGGAGCCGAGCATGATGCGCTTGTTGATGGTCACCTCGTCGGAGGTCTCCGGCGTGGCACGCAGCTCCATGATCTTCTTCTCCATCTCATCCGCAAGATATACGGCGATGTTGCCCTGCGGGCACGCCATCATACAGTAGTGGATGATGTTCTTGTTCTCGGGGCTTGCCCCCTCTGCGCTCTTGGCAAGAAATTTGGCGGGAATGCGCACGCGACCCTTATCATCGATCTGATGTTCTATCTTACCGCTGAAACAAAGCATGATATTCCCTCCTTTTTCTTGTCGTGAGAACATTTTACCACACCTTTCCTCCCCTGTCAACCATTTTGCTCCATTTTCTTCCATTTTTTGGGCACTTTTTTCCACTCTGCGTTCCCGAGTGGACAAAGAAACGGATTTTCAGGCATTTTTGAACATACGTTCGTAAATTTTGCGGTTTTCTACGGCATATTTCCCGATGAAATTCACGCGGCGATCGCCACCCGCGCTCCATTCGGAATGCAAACTTTTGTTTGTTTTTGTATTTTTCGCCCCCTCTTTGTCCACTGCGGCGCCGAGCAGCGCTTTCACCTGCCGCGCCGTCCCCTCTCCCCCGTCGTAGACGGGCACGCCGTAGTGCGCCCCGATCTCGCGGCGGAAGAACGCGTAATGCGTGCATCCGAGCACGACGGCCTGCGGTTTTGCGGGAGGCAGGTGCTCCGCAAGCGAAAATACTTCTCCCTGCGTCAGATATGCCTCGATGGCTCCCGCGAGCCCCGGCAATGCGCACACCGTGATGTTACACTGCGGAAATTTTCCGACGAGCACACGCAGCCGCTCGCTTTCCGCCGTGCGAGGCGTGGCGAGCACGAGGACATCGTGATATCTTTCCGCCGCGGGTTTTATGGCGGGCTCCATGCCGACGACGGGAATATTGAGCCTTCCGCGCAGCCGCTCCGCGCAGACGGCGGTCGCCGTGTTGCATGCAAGCACAATGGCGTCCACCTCCGCGCCGAGGAGCGCGCCCACTCCTCCATCCACCAATTCGGAGATCTCCCCGCACGTACGGCTACCGTACGGCGCGTTCCCGTTGTCGCCGTAGTAAAAGAACGTCGCCTGCGGAAGCATGCGGCGGCAGGCCGAGAGCACGGTGAGCCCGCCCACGCCGCTGTCAAATAGCCCGATCCGCACATTTCTTTCATCCACGGCACACTCCCTCCCACGGCAAAATTTAAGAAAATTTTTCTCACTACGGCGCAAAAACAGTTTACAAGCACTGCATTTTATGCTAAAATAGCAAAGGTTATTAAGTTTAAGGAGTATATTCACCGTGCCCAACATCAAATCCGCAAAAAAGCGCGTGCTCGTCACCGAAAAAAAGACAGAAGAGAACAAGGCCATCAAGTCGGCTTTGAAAACGCAGATCAAGAAGTTCCTCGCCGCCGTCAACGCGGGCGAGAAAGAACAGGCTACCGCCCTCTACCCCATCACCGTCTCCGCGATCGATTCCGCGGCATCCAAGGGCATTCTGCACAAGAACAACGCCGCCAACAAGAAGGCCAAACTCGCCAAGAAGTTTGCCGCTCTCAACGCCTGAACAACTTCGGCGCCCGCACTGCGGGCGCTTTTCTTTTTGCCCTCCCCCGATATTCCTTTTTCAGTCCCCCGATTTCCCTCCGCCCCCTTTCCCCCGCCCAATCACTGTCCCCGCCTCGCAAAAATGCGCGGCAGTTTTTTACCTCTCACGCTCCTTTTTTTAGTCCCCTGATACCCTTATCTTCCCTCGCCCCACGTTGCCGTCCTCTGTCCTCATTTCTCCCGCCCTTCTCTATTCGGTTCACAGCCCCCCCCCCTTATTTATATCCTCGCTTATCCT
>CANRFK010000061.1 GCA_947629875.1 uncultured Clostridia bacterium | reverse complement strand
CGTAAGGGGGAGGGGTAGGGGAGGGGGTACGCCCTCAACAACACGAAAGCCCCGCCGACGCTCTGCGTCGGCGGGGCTTCCTCATTCTTTCCCCTTACTTTGTCAATCTCTCCAAAGCCAATTTATAGATGTTGAGCAGCAGCTCCACGCGCTCAATGGTAATGTATTCGTTCGCCTGATGGATGACGGGCTCGTCCCCCGGCATCTCGGGGCCGAACCCCACGCCGCACTTCAATGCCCGCGCATAAGTGCCGCCGCCGATGGCCACGGGCTCCGCCTTCTTGCCCGTGCATTCCTCGTAAACGGAGAGCAGCGTCCGGATGAGCGGGCTGTCCTTCTCGTGGAAGAGGGGCGCTTGGTGGTGCACCGTCTCGTACTTCACGCCGAAGAGCGCGAGTTTTTCATATACGCGCTCCACCGTCATGGTGGCAGGGTAGCGGATGTCGCACAAAATTTGCAGTTCGCCCTTGCGGTACTTCACGATGTCGGGCGAGAGGGTCAGATGCCCCGTCTCGTCGGCGAGCGTTTTGAGCCCGTAGATGTCGTTGAACACGCAATCCACCGCGCGGCGCACGTCGGGGTTGCGGCGGGCGAAGTATTCGAGGAGGGGGAGCATGGCGTTCTTGCCCTGTTCGGGGGTGGAGCCGTGCGCGCTCTTTCCGCGGGAGATGAGTTTGTTGCCCGCCACTTCCAGCCCAAACTCCTTGGCGCGCGTCCCGTCCACCGAGCGCGCCGTTGCCGTGCAGTAGTCGCACACCATGTTGGCGCTCTTGCCGCCCTCGAGGAAGAGGAAGGAGGCGCGGGAGATGGGGAAGTGCAGCCGCACGTGCAGAATGCCCTTCTCGGCATAGATGACGGGGAAATCGGCGTCGGGCGAAAATCCCGTCTCGGGCATGTTCGCAACTTCGCGGTAGTGGTCGATGCACGCCCAGCCGCTCTCCTCGTTGCAGCCCACGATGAGCTTGATTTTTTTGGAGGGAACAAACCCCTCGTCTTTGAGCCGTTTGAGGGCATAGAGGACGCACACGGCGGGGCCCTTGTCGTCCACGGCGCCGCGTCCCCAAATTTTTCCGTCCCTTACAAGCCCCTCAAAGGGGGGGACTGTCCACCCGTCGCCCGCGGGCACCACGTCGAGGTGGCAAAGAACGGCAAATTCCTCCGCCCCCGTCCCATATACGACCTCGCCCGCATAGCCGCCGTAGTTGTGCGTCTCAAACCCCAATCCCTCGGCGAGGGACAAAAAGTGCACGAGACAGTCATAAGCGCCCTTCCCGAAGGGCATTTTCGCCGAACGCTTATCAGAAGAAGAATCGAAGCGGATGCTCTCGGCGATCGCTTGCACCGCTTCATTGAGATAAAAAGTCATAAGCCGTTTCTCCCGTAAAGTCCAAAAGATATTTTATCACGCCACAGGCGAGTTGTCAAGTGCGTTTTTTCACAAAAGGCGCGAAAAAAAACAACAAAAGACCGCGCAATTCCGTGCAAAATCGGAGAAAATATGGTACAATAGGCCAAACGGGGACACAAAATGCACGAAGGGCACAGAAACCGCATGCTGGAACGGGAGAAGAGCGAGGAAGCGTTGCAGGATCACGAACTTTTGGAGATCCTCCTCTTCAACCCCATTCCGCGCAAAAATACAAATGAGATCGCCCACAGGCTGCTCGAGACGTTCGGCTCGCTCGACCGCGTACTCTCGGCGGACGAAGGGGAACTCATGCGCATCGAAGGCGTCGGCAAACACACCGCGCAGTATCTTGCGAGCGTCAGCGAGCTCGTCAGGCGCGTCGCCGCACGGCGCATCTCCGCGCCCACCGCGGTGAGCTTCGGCAACTTCTCGTCCTTCGTGCGCGAGCGCTTTCTCGGCTTGAAGGAAGAGGCGGTGGATATCTTCTGCCTCGATAAGTTCGACCGCATCAAGCACACGGCGCGGTTTGCCTCGGGCAACCGTCAGTGCGTCGTCCTCTCCATGGACGAAGTCAGCCGCGTCCTTCTCGCCCACCGCCCGTTCGGCGTCGTAGTGGCGCACAACCACCCCGATGCCCCGTGCTGCCCCTCCATGGAGGATGACCGCTTTACCGCACAGTTGCAGCTTCTGTGCTCCCTCAACGGGATCAAACTGCGCGACCATATCATTATCGGGCGCAACGGCATGTTCAGCTACTTCACGAGCGGCAGGCTGGAAGAGATGGAAAAGGCATACAGCGTGGAAAATATCATCGACGAAAAGAGTATCAGATGAACAGGAAAAGGGAAATCAACGCGCCGCGCGCGCCGCAGGCGCCGCAGGAACAGCTCGATGTGCTCCGCGTGGTGTGGGTGGGCAAGATCGTCGCCTTTCTCCTCACCGCCGTCGTGTGCATCATCATATTGGTGAGCAATTGGAACGCATACCTGCTCGGCACTGCGGCATGGTATGTCCTTCTGCCCGCCTCGCTGGTGTTCCTCGCTGCAAGCGCCGTCCGCACGTGGGCGCTCAAATCGTTCAACAGCAAGATCGCCTTCTACGTCATCGATATCTTGCTCCTCCTCGTTCTCACCATCTTTTCGGATGGCTCGCTCATCTCGCTGCTCTACATCGCCATTTTGTCGCAGTTCTATCTCGAACAGCAATCGCTCATGGGGAATATCGCCATGTGCGTCGTCAGCATCGGGCTGTTTCTCATCACGTTCACCGTATCGAGCGCCGTGGTGCGGGCGAGTACGGACATCGCCTCCATCTTCTCCCGCTCGTTTTCCGACATCATTATCATTCTCTTGCACTTTCTCATCGTGAACTTCTCGCTCCAGATGTATCGCAAGAACAAGGAGATCACGGCGACCCTGAAGGAACTCGGCGATACCAACGAAAAGCTCATCAGGCTCAACGCGGAGATGCGCGAGATCACCGCGCTCGAGGAGCGCCAGCGCATCGCAAAGGACATCCACGATACGGCGGGGCACTCCATCACCACCGTCATCATGCAGACGGAGGCCGCCAAGCTCATTCTCGATGAAGATCCCGAGGAGGCGCGCCGCAACATTGCGGCGGCCAACTTGCAGGCCAAGCACGCCTTGGAGGAACTGCGCGAGAGCGTGCACCTTCTCTCGGGCGCCACCGAACAGCTCACCCTCCGCGAGGCGCTCCTCGAGATCGTACACGAGAGCACCGACGGCACGGGCATCACCATCCGCTATGAAATCGACGACGTCACCTTGTGCGATGCCAAGCGGCGGTTTTTGTGCAATTCCTTGAAGGAGGGCATCTCCAACGGCCTCAGGCACGGAAGCGCCACGGCGTTCTGGTTCTCCTTCAAAAGGGAGGGCGGCCGCGTCGCCTTCCTCTTGTCGGATAACGGCACGGGCATGGAGATCGGCTCGCTCAAAGAGGGCTTCGGGCTCTCGGGCATGCAGAAGCGCGCGGCGGCGCTCGGGGGAGACGTCTGGTTTGCCACCGAGCCCGACGAAGGGTTTGAAGTTCACATCTTATTGCCGCTCGACGGCGGGGAGGAAACAAAATGAAGATAAAGGTATTGCTTGCCGACGATCAGGCCATCTTGGCGGACGGCGTCAAGAGCGTGCTCTCGTCGTGCCCCGATCTGGAGGTCGTGGGCATCGCGTCGGATGGCTTCGAGGCAGTCACCCTCACGGGGAAGTTGAAGCCCGACGTCGTGCTCATGGATATCCGCATGCCCAACATGAACGGGGTCATCGCCACGCAGGAGATCAAGCGCAAGTACCCCGATACCAAGGTGCTGGTTTTGACGACGTTCGACGACAGCGACTATATCCTCAACGCCATCAACAACGGCGCAAGCGGGTATCTTCTCAAAGATACGTCTGCCTCCGCCCTCATCGATGCGGTGAAGAACGCCTACGCGGGCGATACCATCCTGCCCGCCAAAATCGCTCGCCGCATCGCCGACGCGGCACGCATGGTCACGAGCGACAGGGAATATAAATTGAAGCGCAGGTTTTCGCTGTCCGACCGCGAGGTCGGCATCGCGCTCATGCTCTACGAGGGGTTCACGAATAAGCAGATCGCCTCGGCGTTGAAGCTCACCGACGGCACGGCGCGCAACTACATTTCCACCATCTACGAGAAGCTCTCCGCCACCTCCCGCCTCGACGCCGTCCAAAAAATGAGATCCGCCCTCGAGGAATAAATCTTCACCGGCTATGCCGCCGGAGATTTGATCCCTTACAATTATAAAATAAATCCGAACCAATCACAGGTTGCCATGATTGAGTTCGGATTTTTTGTTTTGATTGAGATCTTCGCGTGCAAGGATTTAATCTTCGATCAGGGTAAGTACCGCCTTTCTTTTTTGCTCGGAAAGTTTTCGGTATTGCTCGAGAAGCGCCTTCTCCTGCGGACTGACAAGTTCGCTCTCCTCCTCTTCCATAAAAAATTGAGCGAGTGTCATGCCGAACGCGTCGCAGAGGTGCGTGAGCGTATCGAGGCTGGGCAGGGAATTGGATTTCGTGAGAAGAGCCGCCACGGTCGATTGCGTCAATTCCGCTTCCAAGGCAAGGCGGTTTGTGCTCCACCCTCGCTCGTCGCGCAGTTCCTTGATCCTTTCGATGATATCCATATCCTCATTATAAGCATTTTTCCGTTAATAAAATAGCAGATTTCTGTTGACTAATTAACATATTTTCGTTATAATATTGTCGAAATTTCGTTAAACAAGGAGAAATACGGAGGAAGAACATGGCACATATCGCGGATATCATCAAATACGAGGGGGATAATACCACGTTCATCTGGAAGCACCCGTGCGAAGATTTCAATTCGCTCACGCAACTCATTGTTCACGAATCGCAGGAAGCGATCTTCTTCATGAACGGGCAGGCGCTCGATTTATTCGGCGCGGGACGCTACACGCTTGAATCGCAGAATATTCCTTTGATCGGGAAGGCGCTCAAACTTGCAACGGGAGGCAAAACGCCCTTCCACTGCGAAGTCTATTTCATCAATAAAACGGAGCAAATGGCGATTCGGTGGGGAACGGATTCCAAAGTGCAGTACGTAGAGCCCACATATAAGTTCCCCATTTCGATCGGTGCAAGCGGAGAAATGAGCCTGCGCGCGGAAGATTCCCGCAAATTGCTCTTGAAACTTGTCGGCACGGAAAACGATTTGAGCCAACAAAAGTTGGTCGGGTTTTTCCGTGCCTTTTTGATGACGAGGATCAAAACTTACATTGCCCAAGTCATCAAGGCCAATGCGATCAATATCTTTGAAATCGACGAAAATCTCACTCTGTTTTCCGAGGAGATCAAAAAACTGCTCATGGATGATTTCGCCGATTACGGCGTTGCGCTCGAAAAGTTTTTTGTCACGACGATCGTAAAACCCGACGGCGACCCGCAGTATGAGAAGTTCAAAGAATTGCATTTCCGTCAATATGCCGACATTGCCGAGGCAAAACTCCGTCAACAGACCGATTTGATCCACGCACAGACGGAAGCACAGAAACTCATCATCGATTCGCAGGCACAGGCAACGAAGCGCGCGCAGGAGGGCTACACCTACCAGCAAGAGCGCGGTTTCGACGTGGCGGAAAAGGTTGCGGAAAACGAGGCGGTGGGGCAGTTCACCAATATGGGCGTGGGGCTTGGCACCATGGCGGGAGTCGGCGGCGCCGTTGCGGGCATGGTCGGCGGAACAATGAAGGAAGCGGTGAACGAAACTGCTACGCCGCGCGTTCAAAAATGCACGAATTGCGGTGCGGCGCTCTCAGCCGGCGCGAAATTCTGCCCCGAGTGCGGCACGAAAGTCGTTGCGGTCTGTCCGAAGTGCGGAACGCCCGTAAATGGTGCGAAATTCTGCCCCGAGTGCGGAGAAAAGTTGTAAGAGGTGACGCGATGAAAAAGAAATTTGTGCCTTATCTCATTTGTTGGACGATTTTCCTTGCCCTTTTTCACGTCATCGTGTTTGTCACGCCCAATGAGATCGCGGGCATGAGCAAATTCGGCGGCGGGTTCTGGATCGGCTACGGGTTTACGCTTGCGGCGTTTTTGGGGCAACTTCTGTGCGTATGGCTTGCCTTCAAGGAAGGTGAGAAGCGGAAACTTTTCTATAAACTACCGCTCGTGTATATCAGCTATATTACATTGATTTTGACGGCGGCCGTCGGGATCGTATTTATGACGGTGCCGCAAATTCCCGCATGGATCGCGGCGATCGTCTGCGCCGTCATCACGGCGTTCGGCGCGGTCGCGGTCATCACGGCAAAAGCCGCCGCGGAGACGGTTTCGGCGATCGACGAGAAAATCAAAACAAGAACCGCTTTTATCAAAGAATTGACGGCACGCGCAGAGAGCGTCATGACGCAGGCACAGACGCCCGAACTCAAAACGGAGGCAAAGAAGGTCTACGAAGCGATCCGTTACAGCGACCCGATATCGGGCGCGGAACTTTCGGAGATTGAAGGAAAGATTTCGGAAGCGTTTGTGGCGTTTGCAAAGAATGTTTCCTCATGCGATACAGCGGAAACAAAATCATCGTCGGCAAATTTAATCTTGTTGCTCAACGAAAGAGCGACGAAATGCAAATTATTGAAATAAAATCAAAGGAGATAAACAAATGAAACAACTCAAATGCGAAATGTGCGGAAGTACGGATCTCATTAAGCAAGACGGCATGTTTGTATGCCAAGTCTGCGGCACGCGGTATTCCGTAGAGGAAGCCAAGAAGATGATGATCGAAGGAACAGTGGAAGTTCAAGGAACGGTCAAGGTCGATAATTCATCTTTTGTGGAAAAATACCTTGCGAACGCGCGACGAGCGTTGGAAAAGGAAGATTGGGAAGAGGTGGAAAAGTATTACAATTTGGTGGAACAAAATGCACCGAACAATATGGAAGCCGTCTTTTTCAGCGCTTATGGGAAGGCAATGCTTTCCTTTACCGATCAGGATTATTTCAAACGCCAACAAAAAATTGGTGTTTTGAATAAATCCATTTCCGTCATCAGCGACTATTTTGAGGTCACAGATGAGGACAAGGAACAAGTAATCATGACAATCAGCCATTATGTTATGAATATGAGGAATGTCCCCTATGTCTATAATATTCAGCAGTTTTTCGGCGTCGGCAGCAATTCGTGGCAAATCGGGTTGATCGATAGCGTGAGAAATGCGTTTATAGAAGAGTTAAGGCAAATTTCCGCATTGCACAGTGACGCTTATATTACAAATCTTTTGGCAGAGTATCAGCAAGGGGGACAAAATGGTACAAAAAAATCATCCGACAAGCCCAAAAAATCGCTTCCCGCCAAATTGATTTTAAGTGGTATCATAACATTGGGTTCGGGATGGGCGTTGTTTTTCGGCATCATCATTGTCGGACTTTTGGCATATGACAGAGTTTATTTCTTCGATGGATATCCCATCACCGCCTTTTTGACGGTACTCAGCATACTCGCTATCGTCGTCGGCACGGTTATACTTGTGATAGGATCGATCATGAAATTTAATTCCCGCAAAAAATAGTTTTATCAGCCATTTATTTTGAAAGGAGCGGCAGGGGAAATCCCTGCCGCTCCTTTTCACAGCGTTTACACCGTTTCCAAATTGATGAGTGAGGAATTTCCGCTCTTGCCGTTGGGGGTGCCGCCCGTGATGACGATGACGTCGCCCTGCTTCACGAGCCCGCTCTCCACGGCCGCCCGCTTTGCAAAGTGGAACAGAACGTCCACGGAGAAGTACTCCTCAGAGAGGACGGGAAGTACCCCCCACGAGAGGGCGAGTTTTCTGTAACTCTTCTCGTCCGTCGTCATGCCGATGATATCGATATTGGGACGGAAGCGGGAGACCATCTTGGCGGTCCCGCCCGTCCGCGTGCACACCACAATGGCCTTTGCGTGCACGTCGTGGGCGAGGAGGCACGCCGAGTGGGAGAGCGCGTCCGAGAGCCCGCGGATGAGGTATTCCTTATCTTCCACATATTGAATGTATTCCGTCTTGTTCTCGGCCTGCTCGGCGATGCGCGCCATGGCGGCAACGGCCTGCACGGGGTATTCGCCCGCGGCGGTCTCGCCCGAGAGCATGATGGC
>CANRFK010000060.1 GCA_947629875.1 uncultured Clostridia bacterium | reverse complement strand
ACGCCAATGCCGCCTTGGAGCTCGTGAAGGAGTTTGAGGAGCCCGCCGTCGTCTCCTGCAAGCACCGCACCGTCTCCGCGGCGGCCGCGGGAGAAGATTTGTATGTCGCCCTCAAACGGATGGCGGAGAACGACCCGCTCGGGCTCAAGGGGGCGATCGTCGCCTTCAACGGCGTGGTGGACGCGCGCGTCGCCGCCGAGCTCAAAAAATATCGGGCGGAGGTCGCGCTCGCCGTGGGGTTCACGCCCGAGGCGATGGCGGAACTGCGCTTTTCGGAGAACCTCGTGCTCCTCGAGATGCCGGGCATCCGCAGTAAGGTGCAGTTCTCCACCTACGACCTCACGAAAATTTACGGCGGCCTTTTGGTTCAGACGTACGACACCGCGCTGTGCGGCGAGCTCGAATGCGTCACGGAGCGCCGCCCGACGGACGCCGAAGTGCGCGCGCTCATCTTCAACTTCAAGGTCGTAAAGCACGCCCTGTCGAGCGCCGTCGTCATCGGCTCGGAAGGGGCGACCTACGGCATCGGAACGGGACAGGTGGGGCGCAGGCTCGCCTTTTCGGCGGCGCGCTCGATCGCGGGGGCAAAGACCAAGGGCGCGGTGCTCGCCTCCGAGGCCTCCATTCCCGGCGCGGCGTTTGCGGAGGAATGTTATAAGGCGGGCATCACCGCCGTGGTGTGCTCCGAGGAGCCCGACAAGGCGACTTTGGAGGCGCTCAACCTGTATCGCATCGCGGCGCTCGTGAGCAGCGAACGGCACTTCAAGAACTGAAAAATTACGCCGAATGCGCTTCAACGGGCGGCATTCCGTGAGGCGAAAATCAGGCGCAAGGGCACTGCAATATATTGAATATTTTCCATGAAAGCCCTCCCGCATGCAGAGCGGAGCGCGCCGCGCGGCGCGCTCCGCTCTGCATGCGGGAGGGCTTTTTCTCTCGGCGCGCGCCCTCGCTTTGCTCTGTTCTCCTCTTCACATAGATAGCGTAACACGATTTTTCGGTCAAAGAGGGGATATATGCCAAAATTTTTGAAAAAAGTTAAAAAAATTTTTTCGCCCGCCGCCCGTCCGCAAAAGCGGACGGGCGGCGGGCGAGGAGAAGAGAAAAGAGGGATAGGGAAATATAGAGATAGAGAGATGGAGATAGAGGGTTAGAGAAATAGAGATAGGGGAGTAGAGAGGCAGAGACGAGATGCTCCGAGAAGGGCAACGGAAAGATACGCTCATTGCCGCCCGCGCCGTTGGCGCGGGCGGCAATTCGGCATGAGGGGGCGGAGACCCGAGCGGGAGGGATGAAAGGGGGGCGGACTTCGCCCATCGGGATTCTTTGCCGCGCGCCGCGCCCTGCCCTTGTGGGGCAGGGCGCGGCGCGCGGCAAAGAATGACGCGGTAAAACAAGCGCGGGACAGAATGACGCGGAAAGATGGGACGAGCGGGGCGACTTCGCTCCGCTCGGCATGACAATTGATAGCACACTCGGTATGAGGGCTCAATCCATGTAGGATTGAAAACTGTTTTCGAACTGCGTTTTGACGGCCTCTTTGAGTGCGGCGGTGACATCGAATGCGCCGCCGATCTTCGCCGTTTGCGCGGAATAATCTCCCGTTTCAAAGGCGAGATCGTAGGCGGAACGGAAACTTTTATAGTAGTTGAGTTCTGCCGAGAAATAGGGATCGGGCTGGATGAACATGCTGTTATACGCCCGAATGATGCCCGAGATGGGCACGCCGTAAGCGTTATCGTCCAATGCCGCCCAGTTATCGCAACGATACTTCCACGTCCTTTGATACGCAGCTTTTACCTCTTTCAAGGCGCGCTCTTCCGCCTCGCTTACGGGCTTGAAGTTCTGCATAAAGCCCGTGTTTTCTTCGACCTGTTTTAGATTACTCATGCCCGAGAGGACGGCGAGCACGCCCTCGCGCGAAGCGGCAAACCGGATCGCAAAACTTGCGGGGGAAGCGTGGGGGTCGACGCCTTTGAGGAGATGCTCCGCGCCCGCAGGCACGCGGGCGAGCGCGCCGCCCTTGACGGGTTCCATGACGATGACTTGTTTTCCGTGCCCCACGATGACCTCGTAGCACTTTTTCGACCGGATGAACGGCTCTTCCCAATCGTAGTAGTTCAATACGATCTGCACGGCGTCCACCTCGGGGTGTTCGGTGAGAATTTGGTCGAGGTGCTCGGCGTCGTCGTGGTAAGAGAAAGCGATGTGGCGGATCTTTCCCTGCTCCTTCCACTTCTTCATGTAGTCGAAGAGGTGGCAGGCTTTGACTTCCGCGGGGTAGAGATAGCGGTTGAGGTTGTGGAGAAGATAGTAGTCAAAGTATTCCACGCCGCACTTTTCGAGTTGTTCGTTGAAAATATCTTCCACTTTATCTTCCGCGGGCATTTGGAAGGTGGGGAACTTCGATACGAGCAGGAAACTGTCCCGCGGGTGGCGCTTTACGAGGGCTTCGCGGATGGCCGTCTCGGACGCGCCGTTGTGGTAGACGTAGGACGTATCGAAGTAGGTAAATCCCCGTTCGAGGAAGAGGTCGACCATTTTCTTGAATTGTTCCATGTCGATATCGGCGCCGTTTGCGCTATTTAGCGGCAGGCGCATGAGGCCGAATCCCAATTTTTTGATTTCATTCATCGTTGTTTTCTCCTTTTTTTATTCGGCATTGTCGTTAAGGTACGGCTTCATCATTGCGGGCAGAAACATGGCGCAAAACGTTTTGGTGCGCGCCTCGAAACTGTACGCACCGCCCGACATATCCCAGCAGAGCATTTCGCCGTAAATGACGTCCGTAAGCGTATCGGCGAGGGCGCCCACAGGCGTATCCGCTTTGAGCTCGCCCCGTTCGACGCCCTTTTGTAGCATTCCCTTCATGGCGTCGTTGTCTTTACGGAGTTTTTCCCTGTCGTAGGGGTTCTCCACAAGATCGGGGTCCACGGTATTGCGCACCCATTCCTGACAGAGTTTCAAGCCGTCCCGTTCGATATGCCCCGAAAACGTGACCATATAGAATGTGAGCCGCTCCATAAATTGTCCGTCGTGCCGCTGCGCCTTTTCGTAGATCTCGCGGAACATATCGTGGCTGATCGCAAACACCACGTCTTCCTTGCGCTTGAAATAGGTATAAAACGTCCCGTTCGCAACGCCGCACGCCTTTGTGATCTCCTCGACCGAGGTATTGACAAGTCCCTTTTCGCGGATGATCCTCTTTGCCGTCTCCAAAAGTTTCTTCCTCGTCTCCAAAGCGGCAAGTTTCCTGTTCGTCATTTTTTCAGGCATGCTTTCTCCGTGTTCCCCCGCGGCTCCTTGAAGCTGTTCGGCTTTCTTCGTGAGCGCCGCGTATGCCGCAGACGGTTCGTCGATCGAAAGAATTGTCTGCTCCATGGGGCAGAGCCCGTTTCCGTCGCGGCGCTTGATGTTTGGCGTAAGCGTAATATATTCCGCGCATATCCCGTATTTTTTCAGCGCGGCAAGGCCGCTTTCCGAGATCACCTCGGCAAATACGCCCTTCACGCCCATCAGAGCGTACAGGAGGGCGGCGGCTTTGCCCACGATCCTGTCTGCGGCGAAAGCGCCGTGCAGGTCTTCCCCCTGCGCAATCCAGTCCAGAAGAGGGCGGATGCCGCGCTGCCGGCTTACAAGGATATTGTCGTCCTTTTGCACGATGCACGTCAGATCTTCCTCTTTGAGCCGCTCGCCGAGAGAAGCGAGCGCTTTTGCGATCTCTGTCATGTGCGTGCCCTCATTCCTTATCCTTATCTTTTATGAGGAGCAAGCGCAGTCCCATCACAAGGAAGGGAACGAGAACGGCCTGCAAGACGAGCCCCACGAGCCCCGTTTGGATCTGCGACCATACGATTGCCGCCGAGAGAGGCGAAATGCTTTGGAACATGGCGGCCATGGCGAGGAATATTAGTCTGCCCGAAACCGCGGCAAGCAGTACCGCGGGGAATGCCATCCAGCCGTTTTGGGCAATCTTGCGCGAGAACAGCCCCGAAATTGCCGCAAATACCGCGAGTTCCACGATCATATAGGGCAGACGGGTCAAGGCGGGCATGGGGTTTCCGATGAGCGTCGTGATCGCAAAACTGACGACGGGGGAGAGAATGCCCACGCCCAAGCCCCATATTGCGCCGAGCAAGCACCCGCCGAGAAGGACGGGAAGATACATGGGGAGCCATTGCATCCCGCCGGGCGCGCCGAGGGCGAGATGCACGAGCTGCGGAAGAAGCACCGCAAGCGCGATAATTCCCAAAGAGATGAGCGCTTTCACCGTGATTTTTACGCGGAGCGCCGCGTTGTGACGCGAAAGAACCTGTTCGATCATTGTAAATTTCCTCCATTCCGTTCGATGCTTGGATTATAGCACATTCGTTGAATGAAAGTCAATGAATTTTAATCATTTGAGGAAAAATTTTTTTCGCCCTCTGCCCGTCCGCGAGGCGCGGACAGGCAGAGGGCGAGAGGGGAGTGGGGGAGAGAGAAAAAGATACGCTACTGCGCGGCTACGCCGCTTGTGCCGCGCTTGGTAGACGAATAGTGCGCGCGGGGCAGAATGACGCGGAAATCCGAGCAGGAGGGAGCAAGGGTAATAGGTAGAGATGTCTCGACTTCGCTTCGCTCCGCTCGACATGACAATTTTATAGTACTGACGAAATGGGGGAAGCGTAAAAAAGGCGCAGAGAAATCTGCGCCAAAAAGAGATTTTTAACCGATGAGAGATTGTTCAACCGAGAAGAGGCTGCTACATTCCCAAGTGTCAAGTTTGTGCGGGGGCGTCCTTCATGTAGGGGGTGAGCGCCGGTGCGAGCCGATTGGGGCAGGACGTGTTCCGGCGGCCGATGAGGGTTTTCCCGCCCCCAAGTGTCAAGTTTGTGCGGGGGCGTCCTTCATGTAGGGGTTGAGCGCCGGTGCGAGCCGATCGGGGCAGGACGTGTTCCGGCGGCCGATGAGGGTTTTTCCGTACCCAAGTGTCAAGTTTGTGCGGGGGCGTCCTTCATGTAGGGGGTGAGCGCCAGTGCGAGCTGATCGGGGCAGGACGTGTTCTGACGGCAGCGTATGCCCTTTAAGAGAGGCACCACTTCATCGGGCGTCTTGCCCTCGACGAGGCGCGCGATGCCCTGCAAGTTGCCGCTGCAACCGCCGATGAATTTGACGTTGTGGATCTTATTCTCCGCATCCAAGTCGAAGATGATCTGCTTGGAGCACGTTCCCCGTGTGGAATAGGTGACCATAAATTTTTACCTCCGTTAATCGACGAGCGTTTCGTACACGACGGAATACAGCTCCGCCGCCTTATCGTCCCACTTTTTGTAGATGTTGTTCGCCGTCTTCTTGTCGGGGACGACGAATTTGAGTTCGAGCATGGGCTGGACGGGCGCGAGGATCTTCAGAAATACGGTGTACGTTCCGTCGCTGTTCTTGTAGTAGTCCGACTTGCAATCCTGCTTGGTGCGGAAGCGTGCGCTGTTGTTCTTGATGAACCGCGAAATCTCCTCGCGTTCGCTCCGCGGGATGTTGATGTAGAAGTTGGCGAGCGTCTCCCTGCCCTCGGGCGTGATGGTGTAGAGCGCCTCGTCCCCGCCGGGGACTTCGCAGATGAACCCGTCGGACAAGAGCTTATGGATAAGCACCACGCAGTCCATATAATTGATCCAATCGTTGGACGACGTGCACATATCGACAAGCGTGCGCTCCGCGAGGGGCGTCTCCATCTTATCGAACACGAAGAGGAGTTTGAGCTTGTTGACCGAGGTTTCGCCTTTGATCTGCATGGCAGAACTTCCTTTGCATCAAAAAGTTATAAACACAAAATAGCCGCTCATGGACAAGCGGCTCTTTTGAAATTTCCCGTGAGCGCTTACGCCTGGAATTGTTTGAGCTGCGCGATGAGCTCCGCGCAATCGTCATTGTAAATTTCCACCGTGAGGGGCTTGGAGAGGTCGAGGCTGAAAATGCCGAGGATGGATTTCGCATCGACGATATACTTGCCGCTCTTCAGGACGATCTCGTAGGGATAGGACTGCGTGACCTGTACGAATTCTTTGACTCTTTGCGCGTATTCGAGCGAGATTTGTACGGATTTCATGGTTGATTTCCTCCTGTATCAAATGGTACGTTCATTATACATAAATTTTACGGCAAAATCAAGATATTTCCGAAAAAATTCTTTAATATTTTTTCCATTTGTGTTATAATGTTGCAAAAGCATAGCATCGAGAGGAGTTATGGAAGAAAAATACGAACAGATACAGCGGTTTTTGCAGGTCTGCGACGACCTCGTGGGGGGCACCTTCCACGACGCCGACGCCGAGATCTCCGGCGCCCTCCGCGCCGTTGCCGAGAGCAAGGAGCTCACCAACCTCTTCGGCGCCGTCACCGCGGGCTACGATTTCCCCGCGGCAAAACGGGCGTACCTGCGCATCTCGCGGGCGGGTACGGGGAGGGGCGTTGCCTATCTTCCCTCCGCGCGCAACGAGGTGCTCGCCTTCGTCTTTTGCCTCTTTGTGGAATTCGATACGGGCAAACTGCACCTCAACGATTTCCTCCTGCGCTACTTCTATGTGGACGGCAGTTACACGGCGAGCTATTCGCTGTTCGCCGACCGCATGATAAGACCCTTCCGCGACATCGTGCGCGATTGCTATCCCGACTGCGGCAAGCGGGGGCAATATGCCCGTGCCGCCGAGAAGCGGGATAGGATCTTGGGCGAGATTGCCGAGCGCCTCACCGTGGAGCGGGCGCGCATCCTGAAACTCGCCCTGCGCGAGGAGGAGCGCGACGACGCCGAAAAGCTCTTCCCCGCCCTCATCGCCGCGGCGGGGCGGCGGGACGTGGGCGGCCTTTTGGCGCTGCTCTCCGGGTACCGCTATTTCCTCAAATATATCAACGATGCGGGCAGCGGGGAGATCTTCGCGCTCGCCGCGTCCCTCGAAACGGTATGACGTTGCGCGAAGAGACGGTGGAAAAGAAGTACGTCTACCGCGGAAAAATTTTGAATTTACGGTGCGACGACGCCGTTTTGCCCGACGGAAAGCCATGCAAGCGCGAGATCGTGGAGCATTCGGGCGGGGCGGCCGTGCTGTGCGTGCGGGAGGGGAAAATTGCCCTTGTCAGGCAGTTCCGCTACGCCTACGGCGAGGAACTTTGGGAGATCCCCGCGGGCAAGTTAGAGCGGGGCGAGGACCCCGCGGCTGCCGCGGCGAGGGAACTCTCCGAGGAGACGGGGCTCGTTGCGGAGCGGATGGAGCCCGTTCTGACGCTGTACCCCAGCCCCGGATATACCGACGAGAAGATCTACATCTTCGAGGCAAAGGGGGTTCGCGAGGGCAGGCAGCACCTCGACGAGGGGGAGTTTCTCCGCGTGGAGTACGTGCCCGTCGCGCGCGTCAAGGAGATGATAGAGAAGGGGGAGATCCGCGACGCAAAGACGGTCGCCGCCGTGCTCGCAAGGTGTTAAAAGAGATATGATGAAACCGCCGCATCTGCGGCGGTTTTTCGTAGGACAAAGACAAAACGCGCGGGAGACCCGCGCGCTTTGCGTTTACGGAACCGGGATTCAAAACTGTGCGCCTTTCAGCTTTTTAAGTTGCAGGCGCGGGCGTTGCTCTTGCTATGGGGGCATGGGCGTACTTTCAGCCGTTGCAGCCACAACCGCAGCCGAGTTTGCCCGCAAGGGCGCCGAGCGTGCCGTTCTTGCCCATGCAGTAGGCGAGCGCGACCAAGAAAGGCCATCCGCAGCCCGTGAAGGCCTTCGACGAGAGCACATTGCTCCCGACCGTCCCCAAGATGAGCAGGATGATGAGCGTCCAAAGGCAACTGTTGCTATTCAAACACATGGTTTTTCCTCCTTGTTCGCCGCGGACTATGTAATTTTCCCGTTCCGCAGCGCTATATTAAATGGTATGCCTGCAAGGAAAAAAAATGTTCCGCGGAAAATCCGTTCATTTGGTTGCCTTTGTCTTTCCGATTTGTTATAATGAGTTTTGGAGTGCCTCGGCGGAAACAATACGGCATCGGTTGTATTCCGCAATACGGGCTTCCCAATCTTTTT
>CANRFK010000059.1 GCA_947629875.1 uncultured Clostridia bacterium | reverse complement strand
CCGATCTTATCGCTCCGCCAGAGATCGGCGAGTTCCACCGCCGAGCGCATGAGGTTGCCCGCGAACTTGTTGAGCATGCCCTCGAAGCGTTCGGAGAGCGAGAAGGCATCGGTGACCGAGCCCGCAAAGCCCAAGATAACCTTGCCGCCGTAGATGCGGCGCACCTTTACTGCCGTGTTCTTGAATACCACGCTCTCGCCCATGGTGACCTGTCCGTCGCCCGCGATCGCCGTGACGCCGCCCTTTTTGACGGCGCAGATGGTTGTTCCTCGAAATTCCATTCTATTACTCCAAAATTATATTTCAAGATATATTTACCCCGATTCCCGTTCTTTCAAACGCCTAACCTTCGGGGAGATCTCTCATCTTTTTGAGGAAGGCAATTTCTTCCTCCGCCCCCTCGTAGCCCTGCGCGGCGGCGCGCTCAAACCAACGGAGGGCATCGTCATAATTTGACTTTTTTGCAAACAGAAGCAAGGAACCCGTCTTGTACTGCGCCTCGGCGTCGCCCGCCTCTGCTGCACGGAGATACCACATTGCCGCTTTTTTTGCGCTCTTTCTTGTCCCCTCGCCCCATTCGTAGGCGTGGGCGACGCGCTTCATGGCGGCGACGTCTCCCCCCTCCGCGCGGGGCAGATCGCGGGAAAATGCCTCGCGGTCGGCAAAAATTTCGCGGAGGAGCGCGGCGGCGTCGGCAGCTTCCTCATTGCCCTGTGCCGCGGCTTTTTCGTACCATTTCCGTGCACGCCGCAGATTTTTGCGCGTGCCCGTGCCGTCGCGATAGGCGTTCGCGAGGCGAACCTCAGCCGCGGGAAACCCCTGCTCCGCCGCCCTTTGATACCAGTTGACGGCGAGAACGGCGTTCTGTTCTCCGCCCATGCCCGTAAGAAAGGCCGTGCCGAGGCGGCACTGCGCCTCCGCATCGCCATGCTCCGCCGCCCGCTCGTACCACCTGCGCGCGGCGGGAAGGTTCTTCTCCGCCCCCCTGCCGAGCATAAAGCACCTGCCGACAAGCGTTGCGGCGGGGGCGTAGCCCGCTTGGGCGAGGGGAAGGGCGAGCGCAAAGGCGCGTTCAAATTCCCGTCTGTTGTAGAGCTCCTCCGCCGTGCGGAAGAGGACTTCTTCGTCCATTTGATACCCCTTTCACCCGCCGAGTTTTTTCAGAGCCTCCTGTGCCCTTGCGCTTCCCTGTGCGGCGGCCTTTTTGTACCAATAGACCGCCCTTTCATCGGACGCTTTGACGCCCAGCCCGAAGCGATAGCAGAAGCCGAGGCCGCATTGGGCGTCGGCATGACCCCCATCGGCGGCGAGCTTCCACCGCGCCACCGCCTGCGGGTATGACTGACGGCAACCGTACCCGAAAAAACTGCATAATCCGAGGTTGTATTGCCCCCACACGTCCCCCTGTTCGGCGGCTTTCCGATACCACGCTACTGCCTTGGAATAGGAATGCGGGACGCCTTCCCCGTGAAAATACAACTCGCCGAGGGCGTTCTGCGCGTCGGGATCGCCCTGTTCGGCCGCCCGCTGAAACCACTGCGCCGCCTCCTCGTAGGACTGCGGAACGGCGTGCCCTTTATAGTATTTATGCCCGAGGTTGTACTGCGCCGCGGGTTCCCCCTGCTCCGCCGCCCGCCTGCACCATTTCAGCGCTTCCTCATCCGACTGCGGAACGCCCTCGCCGCATTCATAACAATATCCCAAATTGAGTTGCGCCCGCGCGACGCCCTGCTCCGCCGCCTTTTTGTACCATTCGGCGGCCTTTTCCATGGACTGCGGAACGCCCCTTCCCCTGTGATAGCACAGGGCGAGGTTGTACTGCGCGGAGGCATTCCCGCGCTCGGCGGCCTTTTGCCACCACTGCGCCGCCTCTTCATGCGACTGCGCCACGCCCTCCCCCTCCGCATAGCACACGCCGAGCCTGAACTGCGCAGAGACGTAGCCCTCCTCGGCGATGGGAAGGAGAAGCGCAACGGCGCCTTCAAATTCTCCCTTGTGGTACAGCTCCTCCGCCTCGCGGAAGCGCGCTTCTTCGTCCATATACGCCCCTTTCAGTAGCCGAGTTCTTTCAGGGCTTCCTTCGCTTTTTCGTTTCCCTGCTCCGCCGCCTTTTTGTACCATTCGACTGCCTTTGCTATATCCTTCGATACGCCTTGGCCAGATTCATAGGAATGGCCAAGATAGAACTGTGCTCGTGCTACCCCTTGTTTCGCGGCTTTTGTGTACCACTCTACCGCTTTTTCGTAATCTTTCGGTACACCTTGACCGCTACAATAGCGATTGCGAGATTAAACTGCGCGGCGGCGCTTTCTCAACGGCCGAGTTTTTTCAGGACCTCCTGCGCACTCTCGTTGCCGTGCGCCGCCGCTTTTTTGAACCATTCCAACGCCATTTGCGCATTCCGCTCCACCCCAAAAGCCTTTGCATAGCATAGACCGAGGTTGTATTGCGCGTCGGCATTCCCCTTTTCTGCGGCTTTTCTGAACCATTCCGCCGCCTTCTCCTTGTCCTGCGGCACGCCCTCGCCGTGACAATAGCAAAACCCGAGCCCGAGCTGTGCCGACGCTTGCCCCTGCTCCGCCGCGCCGCGATAGAGCTCTACCGCCTTCTCCTTGTCCTGCGGGACGCCCGTACCCGATTGATAGCAATCGGCGAGACAGCTCTGTGCCTGGAGGTCTCCCCGCTCCGCGGCTTTCGTGTAATATTCCACCGCTTTTTCATAGTCCTGCGGAACGCCTTTGCCGTAGTAATAGCACGTTCCGAGTTTGCGCTGTGCCGCCGCGTGCCCCTGCTCCGCGGATCTCGTATACCATTTTACCGCCTGTTCATAGTCCCGCGGAACGCCCTCGCCGTGCGCATAGCATACGCCGAGACTGAACTGCCCGTCCGTGTCCCCCTGCTCCGCGGATCTTGTATACCATTCCACTGCCTGTTCGTAGTCCTGCGGCACGCCGTGACCGTAATAATAGCAATAGCCGAGACGACATTGCGCCGCCGCGTGCCCCTTCTTCGCCGCGCGGAGGTAGCACTTTGCCGCCCTTTTGTACTTTTTCAGTTGGGCGAGTGCCTTTCCGCGTAAAAACAAACCTTCGGCGTCCATACTTCTCCTTAAAGTGAAAGCGCCTTTTTGTATGCTTCAATCTCTTCCAGCGAACGCGCGGCGAGGAGGCGCCGCCGCTCCTTTTTATCGCGCACGGCCTCAAACCCGCCCGCGAGGATGCCGTAGTTGGCGTTCATGGGCTGAAAATCGGTGTTCGGCGTTGCAATGTAGCGGGACAGTGCGCCCATCACCGTGGTATCGGGGGGAACGACGGGCTCCTTCCCGTTCAGCTTTCTCCAAAGGTGGATGCCCGCAAGAAGACCGCTCGCGGCGCTCTCCACATACCCCTCGACGCCCGTCATCTGCCCCGAAAAGAACAACATAGGGTCGGTTTTTGCGGAAAAATCGGCATTCAGAATTTGCGGCGAGCGCAGGTAGGTATTGCGGTGCATGACGCCGTAGCGTTCAAACTCGGCATGCGCGAGAGCGGGGATCATACCGAACACCCGCTTTTGTTCGGGAAATTTCAAGTTGGTCTGGCAGCCGACGAGCCCCAAACTCGTACCCGCCGCGTTCTCCTTGCGCAGTTGCAGCACGGCGTAGGGGCGGGTGCCGTCCTTCAAGGTGAGCCCCACGGGCTTGAAGGTGCCGAAGCGGAGGGTATCTCTCCCCCGCGACGCCATCACTTCGACGGGCATGCACCCCTCGAAGATCTCCCCCTTTTCAAATTCGTGCAAATTTGCCCGCTCGGCCGTGACGAGAGCCTGCACGAAAACTTCGTACTCCTCCCGCGTGAGGGGGCAGTTGACGTAGTCCCCCGTGCCTTTGCCGTAGCGATCCTCTGTAAAAGTCTTGGAAAAATCGACGCTCTCCGCCGACACGATGGGCGCGGAGGCATCGTAAAAGCAGAGAGCGTTACCGTATTTTTGCGAAATTGCCGAGGAGAGCGCATCGGATGTGAGCGGCCCCGTTGCCACAATGCCGCGCGAGGGAAGTTCGGTCTGCTCCCGCCCGACAACTGCGATATTGGGGTGGGAGCGCAGTTTTTCTGTGACGTACGCCGCGAATTTCTCCCGCTCGACGGCGAGCGCGCCGCCCGCGGGCACACGCGCGGCTTCCGCCGCCGCCATGGTGACGGAGCCGAGCCGCCTCATCTCCTCTTTCAAAAGCCCGCACGCATTCCCGAACACATCGTCGCTCTTCAACGAATTGGAGCAGACGAGTTCGCAAAAATCGGGGTTTTTATGGGCGGGCGTGAATTTTTTTGGTTTCATCTCGACGAGCGCGACCTCTACGCCGTGCTCCGCGAGAAAATGGGCGGCCTCGCTCCCCGCGAGCCCCGCCCCGATGACCTCAATCATGCGCAGGCGTCTTTTCCTTGGGCGCCCTGTACGAACAGTCCTTGTTGGAACAGCGCACCGTGCCGCGCACCGTTTTGACGATGGCGCCGCCGCACTTGGGGCATTTCTCCCCCGTGGGCATATCCCAGCTCTTGAAATCGCAGGAAGGATACCCGCTGCACCCGAAGAAGGTCTTGCCCGTGCGCGTGCGGAGCCGCAAGGTGGGCTTGCCGCACTGGGGGCAGATGCCCTCCTCCTTTTCGGGACGCTTCTCGCCGAAGGGAAGCGTGGATTTGCAGGTGGGATAGTTGGGGCAGGCGAGGAATTTGCCGAACCTGCCGCTCTTTATCACCATCATCGCGCCGCACTTGGGGCAGGGAGTCTCCGAGACTTCCGCCTCCGCCTCGCTGACGATGTTGGAACAGGCGGGATAGCCCGTGCAGGCGAGATAGCTCCCGTATTTGCCCATCTTGCGCACCATGGGGCGGCCGCACTTCTTGCAGGGGATATCGGTGATCTCGTCGCCGTCGGTGCCCGCAAAGCGCAGGCGTTCCTCAAAGGAGGGATAGAACGCGCCGATGATGGAGCGCCAATCCTTGCCGCCCTCTTCGATCTCATCGAGTTTTTCCTCCATGTCCGCCGTGAAGCCGACGTCCATGACGTCGGGGAAGTATCTTACGAGGATATCCGTGATGCGGTAGGCGATCTCGGTGGGCTTCATCGCCTTGCCCTCTTTCTCGATGTACTTGCGCTTGGAGAGAACCGAGATGATGGAGGCGTAGGTGGACGGTCTGCCGATGCCCTTATCCTCCATCGCCTTGACGAGGGAGGCATCGGTGTAGCGGACGGGTGGCTTGGTGAACTTTTGCTCGCCCTTGATGCCCGACGCGATGAGCTCTTCCCCCTCCTTGACGGGCGGAAGGAGCCCCTTCTCTTCGTCCTCATCCTCCTTTCTGGTCTCGGTGTACGCCGCGGTGAAGCCTGCAAATTTGAGCGCCCTGCCGCTCGCCTTCAAGCCGAGATCTTGGCAGGCGATCTCCACCTGCATGGAATCGTACTGCGCCTCTGCCATCTGCGAGGCGATAAAGCGGTCGTAGATGAGTTTGTAGATGTTGAAGTGCTTCCTGTCGAGGAGCTTTTTCACCGACTCGGGCGTGCGGGCGAGGTCGATGGGACGGATGGCCTCGTGCGCATCCTGCGCGCCCTTCTTGGACGCGTAGAAGTTGGGCTTTGCGGGCACGTATTCTTCGCCGTATTCGCGGGCGATGAACTCCCGCGCCGCCTTTTGCGCATCCTCCGAGACGCGCGTGGAATCCGTTCTGATGTACGTCACAAATGCGACATGCCCCTCCCCTTCGAGGTCCATGCCCTCATAGAGGTGCTGCGCCATGAGCATGGTCTCGGGGGCGGAGAGTCCCAACTTGTTGGAGGCCTCCTGTTGAAGGGTGGACGTGGTGAACGGCGCGGGGGCGTGCGTCTTGACGACCGTCTTTTTGACGGAGGTGACGAAAAATTGCCCGCTTTTGAGCACGGCGAGGGCTTCATCGGCCTGCGCCTTGTTCTCGATCTTCAGCTTCTTGCCGTCCCTCTTTTCGAGCACGGCCTTGAAGGGCGCATAAAGCTTCCCCACATCCTGCATGTCCGCCGCGATCGTCCAGAATTCTTCGGGTTTGAACGCCTCGATCTCCCGCTCGCGCTCGACGACGAGCCGCAGGGCGACCGATTGCACCCTGCCCGCGGAGAGGCCGTTGCGGATCTTGTTGTTCAAAAAGGGCGAGAGCTTGTAGCCCACGAGGCGATCCAAAACGCGGCGCGCCTGTTGGGCGTCCACGAGGTTATAGTTGATCCTGCGCGGGTGCGCGAGGGCGCGCTCCACCGCCTTGGGGGAAATTTCGTTGAATTCGATGCGGTTCTCGCCGTCGGGAAGCCCCAACACCGTCTGCAAATGCCACGAGATGGCCTCGCCCTCGCGGTCGGGGTCGGTCGCAAGATACACTCGGCCCGCGCGCCGCGCCTCCTCCGTGAGGCGCCTTATGACTTCCTCCTTCCCGGGGGAAGTGACGTATTTGGGCTCGTAGTTCTTTTCGATGGCGACGCCGAGCTTGGTCTGCGGCAGGTCGCGGATGTGCCCGCCCGACGCATCGACGCGGTATTTTCCCTTGAGGTATTTCGAGATGGTTTTTGCTTTGGAAGGTGATTCAACGATAATGAGATCCATTGCGACTCCTTAATTGTTCCTGATTTTTTGTATTCATACCGCTATATAGCGGTTGCCGCCGGCTTTTGCCGCCGCGCCCTTGATCTCGAGCGCAGACAGGATGGCTGTGACTTCGAAGACGCGCATTTGCAGCGCTTCGGCAAGTTCCGCAAGATGCGCTTCGCCCTTCTCTTTGAGAACGGCCAAAACGCGCGCCTCCTCCCCGGTGAACTGCATCTCGGCGCGGCTCTCTCCCCCGAACCCGTACAGCGAGAGGATGTCCTCTGCGTCCGTCGTGAGAAATGCGCCCTTCTTGATGAGCTCGTTGCACCCCTCGCCCTGCTCGACGCCCAGCCCATAGGGAAGTGCGAACACGTCCCGCCCGTACTCGGCGGCGCGGTTTGCCGTGATGAGCGCTCCGCTCCTCTTGCCCGCGGAAAGCACGAGCACGCCGTCCGAGAGCCCCGCAAGAATGCGGTTGCGCGCGTAGAAGGCATATTTGGTGGCGCCCTCTTCGGGAAGATACTCGGAGAGGAGCAGACCCGCTTTTTTCACGCGCTCTTTGAGGGAGGCATGCGCGGCGGGATAGCAACCATCCAGCCCGCAGGGGAGCACGCAGATGAGGTTTCCGCCCGGAAGAGCCCCCGCAATGGCGGCGCTGTCGCCGCCCTCGGCGAGTCCCGTGACGATCGCGAAATGACGGGAAATTTCCTCCGCCATGCGTTTTCCCGCCGCAATGGCGCCTGCGGGCGCACGGCGGGAGCCGACGATGCAGAATTTGCGCGATTTAAGAAGTTCTCTTCTTCCCGCCCCGTACAAAACGAGGGGCGGATCGGGAATGTTTTTCAGGTTTTCGGGGTAGTCCCCGGAGAGCAGGGTGAGGGCGAAATAGCCCTTCTTTTCGAGGGAGGAAAGAAACTTCTCCGCCTCGCCGCGGCGGTCTCTCTTCTCTGTGCCCGGCACGGGAAAGCCGTGAAAGAGCGCGGCGGGATCGCGCGCCTCTCTCAAAACGGAAATGCGTGTGCGCTCATCGAGCTTCGTACAGGCACACAGCCATAGATATGCCGCTTCTGCCTCCGAATATCGCATACCTTACCCCAATTTATCGAAGAGACGGTAGGAGACCGCCTCAAACACGTGCTTGGGCTGAATGTATTCGCTCGCATCGAGGTCGGCAATGGTGCGCGCCACCTTGATGATGCGGCCGCGCGCCCGCGCCGAGAGGTTCATCCGCTCAAACGCCGCGCGCAGAATTTTATCCCCCTCTGCGTCGAGGGTGCAGTAGCGGGCGATCTCGCGCTCCCCCATCTCCGCATTGGTGGTGATGCCGTCCCCCGCGAAGCGGTTGCGCTGGACGGCGCGGACGACTTCGACGCGCGCCTTGACGTCCGCCGAGCTCTCGCTCATGCCGGGCGCCGTGAGATCGTCGTACGTCACGTTGTCCACTTCCACTTGAAGGTCGATGCGGTCGAGGAGGGGGCCCGAAATTTTTCTGCGGTAGGCGCGAATTTCTCCCGGGGTGCAGGTGCACACCTTGTCCTTGGAGCCGTAGTTGCCGCAGGGGCAGGG
>CANRFK010000058.1 GCA_947629875.1 uncultured Clostridia bacterium | reverse complement strand
TACTGGATGGCGGTATCCGTCTTCTGGCAGAAGAGGCGCAGGTATTTTTCCGCCATCTCGTCCTTCTTCTGCAATTTGAAGATGAGGTACGTCCGCGCGGCGTCGGCGGAGCCGTTGCCCTGCGTGGCGTGCGACCAGTCGATGATGTACGGCGTGCCGTCCTTCGTGATGACGACGTTGCTGGGCTGGAAGTCCCCGTGACACAGTTTTTTGTGGCGGGGGAGGCTATCGAGCCGCACGTGCAGGTCGTAGCGCACCGTCGCGGGGAAGGCGCTCGCCGAAATTTTGGCGTGCATCTTGTCGCGGAGATGCCCCAAAAGCGGCACCTTCTCCTTGCTCATGCGGATCTGCAGATCAACGAAAAATTCGAGGTATTCGTCCCGTTTTTCGGGGTTTCTCTGCATGAGTTCCTCAAGCGTATCGCCCTCGATGAACTCCCAGATGAGCGACCACTTGCCGCCGATGACCTCCACGCCCAAGACCTTGGGGATGTTGAGGTTTGTCTCCTCGACGCGCGCCTGGTTTAAGGCCTCGTTGAGGATGCCTGCCTTGGAGTAGCTCTCGTCGAACGACTTGATGAGCTTGTTCCCGTCGCGGTACAGCTTTTTGCCGCCGCTTTCATGAATGAGTTCCATAGTTTCCTCCCTTTATCTTCGGCGGGAAATTATCCCGCAAATTTTCTCTGTTTATGACCCGCGCGCCCTTCACGCCCGTTTCCCGCGAAAAGCCCGCTTTGCTTCTCTATTATACACCCGAAAAAGTGATAAGTAAATACTTTTTTTGAAAAAACCTATCGCATTTTGCCGCCATTCCGCTTTTGTTTTTTCCCGCGCCGCAATATGCTTTGCGCCCCGCGGCAGAGCCGCGGGGCGCAAAACGCACAGTGTTTGCGGGTTTTTACGCTTCGTCCTCTTTGTTCTCTTCGCTTTCCGCGCTCTCTTCGCGCTCCTCGTTCTTCGTCTCGCCGAACACGAGGGCGAGGGCATACAGCCGTTCGCGCAAAAATGCGATGCGCGCGCCCGTCTCGGTGGAGGAGAGCTTTTCGTTGGCGCCGTACAGGCTCGAGGCGACG
The DNA here is from genome assembly GCA_947629875.1 of uncultured Clostridia bacterium. Lineage (GTDB taxonomy): Bacteria > Bacillota > Clostridia > Christensenellales > Borkfalkiaceae > Gallimonas. The sequence goes on along the minus strand of CANRFK010000058.1, from coordinate 7,152 downwards.
TACAGCTTGCGCGAATAGACGATGGCGATGACGATCGCGACGAGCGTGAGCCCGCCGAACACACCCATCAGAATGACGGGCAGGTTGCTCTGCGTGCGCAGAAGGAAGCTCCCGCTCACCGCAATGCCGATGGCAAAGAGCACGGCGGCAAGGAGGAACGCCGCAAAACGGACGAGGTAGTACCTCTTGTTCGCCGCGAACGCCTCGCGCCGCGTCTCTTGTTCTTCCTCGAACGCGGGGGCGATTTCCGCCTCCTCCTTTGCGTACAAATCGCGCAACGTATTGAGGTTTTTGCCCATTTTCTCCACGACGAGGGCGCGCGCCGTATCGCTTCCCGCGAGCTCCTCCGCGGCGCCTTCCGCAAAGACGGCCTCCGCATCGGTGAAGTTCTTGGTGCGCGCCGTCCACAGCCCCTCGGCCGCGGCCTCGCTGCCCGCATCGCACACGAGCGCCTGCGCATACAGAAGTTCGGCGTCGGCAAATTTCTCCTCCGCGAGTTTTTCGTCGGCGGAAGCTTTCAGCCGTTCGCTCTCCTCGTGCGCCGCGCGCGCCGCCCTCTCGCGCCGCTCCAACTCCTCCTTGAGCTGGGTGGGCGTGAGCCCGACGAGATCCTCGTCGTACTCCTCTTCGGGAAGGTCGAGGTAGATCTCCTCTTCGGTAGCCTCCCCCTCTTCGCCCTCGGCGAGCGCATCCACGGCGTCCGTGCCGCCCTCCTTGGTGCGCTTCAATTTGATGCCGCGGCTCTCGTCGTCGTCCAAAATTCTCTCTTCCATTTTAACTCCTTTCCCCCTCGCCCTCCGAGAGAACGTAGGGGTTTCTCCATTTTTTGATGTGTTTGGGATCCACCGCTTTGAACACCGCCGCGCGGCGGCTCCCCGTATACCTGCTCTTTGCCCAGAGGGCGAGCTCCTCGGTGGGAAATGCGGCGTACACCGCGCTGCCCGAGCCCGTCATGCCGCAGCCGATGGGCGAGAAAGCGCGCAGTGTTTTGAGGGTTTCGCCGATCTCGGGCAAAATTTCGGCGGCGGCACTCGTGAGATGATTGCCGAAGAGGCGCGCCGCCCAGTCGAGATTGCCGCTCTGAAAGCCCTCCAAGGCGCGCCCGGTGCGCGGGGGGAAAGTTTCGCCGCGTTCATCGTATTTTTTGTAGCACGCCGCGGTGGAGACGCCCTCCTTTGTGTAGAGGAGCAAAAACCACAGGGGGGGCGTATCGGGGAAAAATTCGAGGTCGCCGCCCCTGCCGCGCATGCGGGCAAAGCCGCCCGAGAGTTGGAATTTTACGTCGCTGCCGAGTTCCTCCGCAAGCGAAAAAACCGACCCCATGTCCCTGATTTCGTACAATTTGGTCATGCCGAGAAGCACGCCCGCGACGTCGGCGGAGGAGCCCCCGAGCCCCGCGCCCATCGGGATATTTTTGTAGATCGTAATGTTCGCGCCGTCCGTTTGAAAGCGGGCGGAGAACGCCTCCGCCGCCCGCAGCGCGTTGTTCTTTTCGGGCGGGATATTCTCGCTCCCCAAGCCGTGCATCGAGACGGACGAGAGCCCGCCCCTTTTCTTCTTCACGACGACGCGGTCAAAAAGCCCCACGGTGACGACGAGACTGTCGAGCAGGTGATACCCCTCTTCGCTTCCCACGATATCCAGCGTGAGATTGAGTTTTGCATAAGCGTTTACCCTCGCCGTATTCATCGCTCCCATTGTAGCACAAAACGGCGCGCATTGCAAGATTTCCGCAAAAAAAGACCCGCGGGAATGCCGCGGGCCCGTCTGTGTCTGAAATCAACCGTTGATATAGGCCTGCAACCCTTCGGGGATCTGCACCGTCGTCGTGCCGAAATCGCTGAACACATTGACGCCGGAGGCGGAAGCCTTTGCCGTGACCGTGTAGCCGTAGGAGCTGACCTTCATCGAGAGGGAGACCTTCGTGGTCGCCTTGGAGAGCCGCCCCTCCGTGACGAAATAGGTCGCCTCGCCCGAATAATCCATGTTCGAGGAGAAGCTGTAATCGAGACCCAGATCGTCGATATACTGCTGCATGTACTGCTCGTACTTCATGGGGGAGATCTTGAAGCCCGACTTGGTCTTTTCAAAGTAACTGTAATCGATGAAATCGTCGAGATTCATCTCAAACAGTTCGTCCCACGAGGAAACGCCGAGGTCGAGGTATTGCTGCCAGACTCCGTTGATGCTCGCATAGGCCGCAATGCCGTCTCCCTGCTTGAATACGTACACGGTGACGTTGACATCGGGAACGCCCTGCGAGGCGAGCCCGCTCGTCGTCATCACCAACTCCGCCGCCTCCTCCGTGAGCTTCATGGTGCACCTTGTATCGAGCGTGAGGGTCACCTTTTGCCCCTGCGTGGAGGCCGAGGAGGTCACCGTCATATCGAACGTCTCGGTGCAGTTCTTGTATTTCGCGGGATCGAACACGCTCTCGTAGTAGCTCTTGGAGATCATCTCCCCCGTGCCCGCAACGGGAACGAAGTAGCGGTAGACGCCGTCGATCTCGAACATGCCGACCTTCACGTGCTTGGTCGTGCCATTCCCGCTGCCCGCCGCAAGCGACGATACGCCCGAGGTGAGCGTCGCCTCGTAGGTGACGGTGCCCCACTCCTTGGCTCCGATGTCCTCGGCGGCGACGTCGAGCTCAAACGCGGCGAGCTCCTCCTCCGTGATATCCTTGGACTTCTTGTAGGAGACGAACGTCGTGCGGACGTCGGGTGCCGCGATCTCGTTCTCGAGGAAGGCCGCCGCCGCGGCATCCGTCGTCTCGTAAGTATCCTCGGAAAGAACGCCGGGGAAGGTCTCGCTGTAATTTCCGCTGTCGCACCCTGCAAGCCCGAAGCAAGCGACAAACAGGCATGCGGCCGCCGAAACCATCGCAAACAGTTTTTTCATTTTCTCTCTCCTTTTGTTTTTGTTATATCATATATCTCTGCCCGCCGATTGTCAAGTAATTTTTGCGATATTCCATGCAAAAAAATTACAAAAACCCGCCCGTAGCAGGCGCCGCGGACGGGGAATTTTGCTGTTTATGCGAGGCTCTTTTTGCGGTAGATGACGACACGCTGCCCCTCTTTGACGGGGAAAACGATGTCGGGATTGGCGGCCTCCACCTCCTCGGGCGGCTTTTTGAGGCGCTTCGAAAGTTCCCAGAGCCCGTCGCCCGCGCGGGGGATGTAAACGCTCACCGCGCTGTCGTTCTCCGCAAATTTTTCGCCCTCCTCCGCCGCGCAGACGAGCTTCGCCCGCACGGTGCGCTTTTCGCGCAGCGTGATTTTGAGGGTGGCCTCGGCGTCGATCTCCCCCTCCTGTCTCTGCCGCGCCGACATGCCGCACACGAGCACATCGGCCGTGCAGTTCTCCGCGTTCACGGGAATGGAGAAGGGCAGGCTCATCTCCACGCCGCGGTGGGCGCCATCCGCACCGAGGACGAGAAGGGTCGCCATGGCGACGCCCTCCACCCGCTTTCCGCCGCCGTCCGAGGCGATGTTGGCCTCCGCCCGCTGCAAGGTGACCGCCTGCAAGACGTCGGAAAAATCGATGGGCGCGGAGAGCGCAGCCCTGCCCGAAACGCGCTCCACGACGCGGCTCATCTCCCCCGCCGCCGTAAATTCGCACGCATGGAAGGCAAGTTTTACCTCGTTCTCACAGGAGAAGGCGTCCGTCGCGCCGTCCACCGCCAGATCTTCGTACACGCAGCACTCCGCCGAGAGGGTGAACTCCGCCGAGAGCGTGCACTTGCCGCGCTCCTCGTCCGCCGTCGCGCGGATGTTGACATTCAGAACGCTCAAGTTTGCCTCGGCGCGGCACCCGAACGCCGCCGCCTCGCAGGGGATCTCCACCGTGAACGGCACCAGCCGCTCAAACGAGACGAGCGCACTCTCCCCCTTTAAGGCGAGCACGCCGAGGTTGATCTCCCCCTCGACGCGCACCGAGCCCGTCTCGCACACGACGTCGGTGACGCACGCCGTCTCCGCGTGCTGCAAAATGTCGCCCAAAAGCTCGGTCTCGAACTCGTCCTCCACCTCCTGCGCGCCGCCGCAGAGGTGCGCCGTGACGGTGACGACGGGCTCCCGCTTCAAGACGAGATCGCCGCCCGCTAAATACTCGAAACTCTCGTCGCCGTAGAAAGAGATATCGGCGCCGAGGAGCGCCGTCACAAAGACGCTCGCCCCCTCCCGCCGCACCGCGACGTTTTCGACGGCGACGACGGCGCGCGCCGAAAATGCGGGAACGATCTCCTCATCTTTGCACGTCGCCGTGAACTCGACGCCCTTTTCCGCGCGGCAGACCTTCTTCTCCGCATCCTCATACACGATGGAAAAATGCGCCTTGCCGAAGTAGCGCGCCTCGCCGCTGCCCGCCTCCGCGCCCGTAAGCGCCGCCGCGCAGTGCACCGAGAGCACCGTTTCCACCTCGCTCCCGAAGCGGCACTCCACCGCCGTCTGCGAGGAAATTTCCTTTTTCTTCTTATAGCCGCGGTATGTTTCAAGTTGCGTTTGCATCGCCATAGACCTCTCCCGATTTTAGTTTCCCTTCATTGTATGCCCCCGGTGGCGGCAATATGCGGGGCGAGACTGTCGAGGCGGGGTATATTTTTCGCAGAATGTGGGAAATATCGTCGTATGATAAAGCCGAAGAGCGACCTTACGAGCATCAAAAAGACGATATCCGAATACTTCAAGCGGCAGGTGGATGTGACCGTCAACCTCGGGCGCAACAAAGTGCTGCGCTACTGCGGGGAGCTCTCGGGCGTGTACCCCGCCCTCTTCACCGTTCAGCCCAACGACAAAAATTTTTTGGGAAAGACCTCGTACTCCTACGCCGAAGTGCTGTGCGGAAGCGTGAAAGTGAAGCCGAGAGAGGCGCTGAAAAAATAAATAGATGGGGAAAGATATACGAACGCCCCGCCGCGGCAAAGCCGCGGCGGGGCGTGTGTGTATGAGGGGATCGGACTTCGTTGTTCGGGATTCTTCACCTGCCGCCCGAGCGCACAGCGCTCGGGCGGCAGGTTCAGAATGACGCGGTTATTCATGCGGGGGGATCACCCCACCCCCCTACCCCCCTCCCGTGGAGGGGGCGAGGCGGACTTCGTTGGGGGAAGATACACTCGGCCGCCGACCCGTCCGCTTTTGCGGACGGGTCGGCGGCCTCGGTATGAGGAAAATGTAGAGATTTCTCGACTACGCTCGAAATGACATGATTATATGGCGGGGCGACAAACGAGGGTTATTCCTCGTCGGGGGAAGTTTCCTCGGCGGGAACGTCGGCGGCGGTCTCTTCGGGCACTTCCACTTCCGCCTCGTCGTCCTTCTCCGTGACGGCGACCGTGGCGACGACGCCGTCGCGTACGTTCATGAGTTTGACGCCGCGCGTGTTTCTGCCGATCGTGGAGATGCTCTCGGCGTGCATCCTTATCACAATGCCGCCGCTTGTGACCATCATGATATCGTCGCTGTCCGAGACGAGTTTCATGTTGACGAGGAGCCCCGTCTTTTCGTTGAAGATGCCCGCCTTGATGCCCTTGCCGGCGCGCGATTGCAGGCGGTAGTCTTCGGGGTTCGTCCTCTTTCCGTAGCCGTTCTCCGAGACGGTGAGGATATCGTATCCCTCGCGGAGAACGAGCATATCGACGACCGCGTCGCCCTCGGCGACGTCGATGGCGCGAACGCCCATGGTGTCTCTGCCCATCGGGCGGACGTCCGTCTCCTTGAAGCGGATGCACTTGCCGAAGCGGGAGGCGACCATGATCTCATCCTCGCCGCTTGCGAACTGCACCGAGATGAGCTCATCGTCGTCGTTGATCTTGATGGCTATTTTGCCGCTCTTCATGATGCGCTCGAACTCGCTCGTCGCCGTCTTCTTGATGAGGCCTTTCTTTGTAGCCATGACGAGGTAGCCCGTGCCGTTCTCGTAGACGGGCAGGACGGCTGCGATCTTCTCCCCCGCCGAAAGTTGCATGAGGTTGACGATGGCTCTGCCCCTCGCCTGACGGTTGGCCTCGGGAATGTTGTACCCCTTGATGGAGTACACCTTGCCGAAGTTGGAGAAGAACAGGATATCGTTGTGGGTGGAGCAGACGAACATCTGCTCCACGAAGTCGTCGTCCTTGGGACGGTGCCCCGTGATGCCCACACCGCCGCGGTTCTGCGCGCGGTATTCGGCGACGGGGAAGCGCTTGACGTAACCGCCGTGCGTCATGGAGATGACGACGTCCTCCTCGTCGATGAGGTCGGCGTCCTCGATGTCGCCGTAGTCGACGGAGATCTCCGTCTTTCTCTCCGAGGGGTACTTGCCCTTGATGGCGATGAGGTCATTTTTGATGATCTCCAAAACGCGGCTCTCGTTTGCGAGGATATCTTTGAGATCTGCAATGGCGGCGTGGAGGCCTTCGAGTTCCTCTTTGAGTTTTTCGACTTCCAAAGAGGTGAGGCGTTGCAGGCGCATTTCGAGAATGGCGTTGGCCTGTTTTTCGGAGAGTTCGAAGGCGGTAGTGAGTTTGAGGTTGGCGTCGTTCTTATCGGCGCTCTCCTTGATGATGCGGATGACTTCGTCGATGTTGGCAAGCGCCAAAACGAGCCCTTCGACGATATGGGCGCGCTCCTCTGTTTTGGCGAGGTCGAACTTCGTCCTGCGGACGATGACCTCCTTCTGGTGCTCCAAGTAATAATAGAGAATGTCGCGGAGGGAGAGGTAGCGGGGCTCGGTGCCGTTCTCGACGAGGGCGAGGAGGATGATGCCGTCCGAGACCTGCAAATTGGTGTGCTTGTAGAGGGTATTGAGAACGACCTGCGCGTTGGCATCCTTCTTGCATTCGATGACGATGCGGAGGCCCTCGCGGCCGCTCTCGTCGCGGATGTCCGAGATGCCCTCGATGCGCTTATCCTTGACCATGTCGGCGATCTGCACGACGAGCTGCGCCTTGTTGACCTGATAGGGAATTTCGGTGACGACGATGCGGGAGCGCGTATTTGCGCCCGTGCCGTGCTCTTCAATTTCGCACTTGGAGCGGATGACGATGTTGCCCTGCCCCGTTCTGTATGCCTTGCGGATGCCCCCTCTGCCCATGATGACGCCGCCAGTGGGGAAGTCGGGCGCGGGAATGTACTGCATGAGTTCATCGGCCGTTATATCGGGGTTCTCGATCAT
>CANRFK010000057.1 GCA_947629875.1 uncultured Clostridia bacterium | reverse complement strand
AAGACGGGCGTGTTCACCGTCAACGTGCGCTACGACAACCGCACCAAGACCCCGCGCACCCTCGAATACCTTGCAAGCCTCTCCCTCGGCGGCATCATGAACGCAGAGGGCAATACGGTGGGGCTCAAACTCCACCGCATGACGAGCGCATGGTCGCGCGAGTGCCGCCTGAAAACGGACACATTCGCCCACCTCGGGCTCGACATGAGCTGGGGGCGTTACGGCGTAAAATCGGAGAGATGGGGGCAGGTGGGAAGCATGCCCAACCGCGGCTACTTCCCCTTCGGCGCCATCGAGGACGATGCGGGCGGCCTTATTTGGGGCGTCATGCAGGAAGCGCCGTTCTCGTGGCAGATGGAAGTCTACGAGGAGAAGGAGACGTGCTCTCTGACTTCGGGCTTTACCGACTTTGAGACGGGACACTGGCGCAAGACGGTGCCCGCGGGCGGCTTTTTCACCACGTACAGCGCGCGCTTTTGCGTGAAGCGCGGCGGGGTGAACGACGTCTGCAACGCCTTTGTGCACGAACAGGACAGCCGCCTCCACGTTCCCGCGAGCGAGGAGGAGATGCCCGTCATGTACAACGAGTACTGCGCCACGTGGGGCAATCCCACCGAGAAGAAGATAGAAAAACAGCTCGCCGCGGTCGCCCCGCTCGGCGTGAAGTATTTCATCATCGACAGCGGCTGGTATAAGCCGCTCGATCGGGGCTGGTGCAACGCCATCGGCGATTGGAACGTCAACCCCGAATATTTCCCCGACATGCGCCGCGCCGTCGAAAAAATCAACGCAAAGGGCATGAAGGCGGGCATTTGGTACGAATTTGAGGTGACGGGCAGGGACAGCGAGGTGTTCGCCTACGAAAAACAGCACTTGCAGCGCGAAGGAAAGGTCATCACGAGCAAGAACAGGCGTTTTCTCGACCTGCGCCTCCCCGAGGTCACGGAGTACTTGGAAGCCAAGATGCTCCGCCCCCTCAAAGCGTACGGGTTTGAGTACATTAAAATCGACTACAACGATACCTACGGCATGGGGTGCGACAGCCCCGACGGCGCCGCGCCCGGCGAGGGCGGCAGGCAGGTGGCCGAGGAGAGCATGAATTGGTACGACCGCTTGAAGAGCGCCATTCCCGGACTTGTCATCGAGAACTGCTCTTCGGGCGGGAGCCGCATCGAGCCCCTGCGCATGAGCAAGGTCTCGATGTGCTCCTTCTCGGACGCCCACGAGTGCCCCGAAATTCCCTTGGTGGCGGCGAACGTCTCGCGCGTCATTCCCGCAAGGCAGTCGCAGATCTGGGCGGTCATCCGCAAGGGGGAGAGCGCAAGCCGCACCATCTATTCGCTTTGCGCCGCCATGATGGGAAGGATCTGTCTCTCGGGCGACATCAACCGCCGCGACGAGGAGAAGATGTCCCTCATCAAGGCGGGGCTCGACTTCTACGAAAAAATCAAAGAAATTGTCCGCCGCGGCGACATCAAATCAATCGACAACACGGTGGAATACTACCGCGCACCCAAGGGGCGGCAGGTGTACATCAAGGACTACGGCAAACAGCGCCTCGTCATCGTGCACTTTTTGGAGAGCGAGGAGAGGGTCAAACTCCCGCTCGAGGGGTACGAGTTCACCGAGGCATACACCGACCTTACGTACAGGGTGGATAAGAATGCCGATGCGCTCCGCATTGCGGGCGAACCTTTCCACGCGGGCGCATTTCTTCTGACGCGCACCGCGGAGGGGGAGAACGTATGACGGTGGAAGAAGCGTTGCGCTATTACGGGCAGGAGCACGTCTTAAAGCGCTGCGAAAATCTCACGGCGGCGGAGCGGGAGGAACTCTATGCCCGCCTCTCCGTCCTCGATTGGGAGATGCTCACGGCGTGGAAACGCCCCGAAAATCTCAAACGGGGTCGCATTTCGCCCATTTCGGGGCTGACGAAAGAGGACATTGCCGCGCGCAGGGAGGAATACTTCCGCATCGGCGCGGAGGCCATCCGCGCGGGCAAGGTGGCGGCGGTGCTCCTCGCGGGCGGGCAGGGCACAAGGCTCGGTTCCCCCGCGCCCAAGGGCATGTTTAATATCGGCCTCACGCGGCCGCTGTATATCTTCGAGCAGCTCATCTCCAACCTCATGGATGTTGTAAAGGCGGCGGGCGCGTACGTGCCGCTCTACATCATGACGAGCGAGAAGAACGACGCCGAGACGCGCGCCTTCTTTGAGGAACACAACAATTTCGGCTATCCGCAGAGCGAGATAAAATTTTTCGTGCAGGACATGGCGCCGAGCGTGGACTTTGAAGGCAAACTTCTCTTTGAGGAGAGGGGCAAACTTGCGCTCTCGCCCAACGGCAACGGCGGGTGGTATTCCTCCATGCAGCGCGCGGGGCTCGATGCCGACATGGCGCGGCGCGGCGTGGAGTGGATCAACGTCTTTGCGGTGGACAACGTCTTGCAGCGCATTGCCGACCCCGTGTTTGTCGGCGCGACGATAAAAAGCGGGCTCATGAGCGGGGCGAAGGTCGTCCGCAAGTGCGAGCCCCGCGAACGCGTGGGGGTTCTGTGCCTCGAAGACGGGCTTCCCTCCGTCGTCGAGTATTACGAACTCACCGAGGAGATGGCAAACGAACGCTTGGAGGACGGCACCCTCGCCTATTCCTTCGGCGTCATTCTCAACTACCTCTTCCATGCGAAGCGCCTCGGCGAGATCGCGGCGGAAAAGATCCCCGTGCACGTCGTCAAAAAGAAGGTGCCTTACCTGAACGAAGCGGGGGAACTCATCTCCCCGCAGACGGAGAACGGCTATAAATTCGAGACGCTCATCCTCGACATGGTGCGCCTCATGGGCAGCTGTCTTCCCTTTGAAGTGGAGCGCGAGCGCGAGTTTGCGCCCGTCAAGAACAGAACGGGGACGGACAGCGTGGATACGGCGCGCGCCCTTTTGCAAAAGAACGGAGTACAATTATAATGGAAGAAGCGAGCAAACAGCTTACGGAATTTGTGGAACAGCTCACGCGGCTGGGCGGCACCATGGCGGAACTCTTTCAAAGGGGCAACGTTGCGCTCTTTTCCGAGATGAACGCCGCCATCAAGGAGATGCACCGCCTTCAACACGGCAGCAGCGATAAAGTATTGCAGGCATTGGAGCCCGAGTGCGCCGTCATCTACGGCAATTTCGATATGATCGTGCAGGTGCTCCGCACAACGGAGTACGGCGAAATCGATGCGGGCGCACAGACGGCGCTCAACCGCCTTCTCCACAACATCAACGGCGCCGTCGTCAACATCGCAACGGCGCTCGGGCTCATGGGGGAATGATATGAGAGGGGAAAAACAGACGAAGAAAACCAAGATCTTTGCGGATGCCAACCTTGTCATCGGCAAGGTGGATCCCAACCTGTACGGCTCCTTTGTCGAACACCTCGGCAGGGCGGTCTACGAGGGCATCTATGAACCGGGGCACCCCACGGCGGATACAAACGGCTTCCGCGGCGACGTCATGTCGCTCGTCAAGGAGCTCAACGTGCCCATCGTGCGCTACCCCGGCGGCAACTTCCTCTCGGGCTACAACTGGCGCGACGGCGTCGGCCCCCGCGAAACCCGCCCGACCCGCCTCGACCTCGCGTGGTTCACGACGGAGACCAACGAGTTCGGCACCGACGAGTTCATGAAGTGGTGCCGCCTTGCGGGCATCGAGCCCATGATGGGCGTCAACATGGGCACGGGCTCCATCAAGGATGCCGCCGAGCTCGTCGAATACTGCAACCACGCGGGCGGGACGACTATCTCCGATCTCCGCCGCGCCAACGGGGCGGAGGAGCCCTACAACGTGCGCTATTGGTGCATCGGCAACGAGATGGACGGGCCTTGGCAGATTGGGCATCTCACCGCCGAGGAGTACGGCAGAAAGGCGCTCGAGGCCGCCAAGGTCATGCGGTGGGCGAACGGCGAACTCAAAGAGGAGAGCGGCAGAAATTGGGCAAAAACGCCCTTAAAGCTCATCGTCTCTGGCTCTTCGACGCACGAGATGAAGACCTTCCCCGAGTGGGATCGGGTGGTCTTGGAAGAGACTTACAAGCAGGTGGATTATCTCTCCATGCACCGCTACTATATGTACGATGAGGACAGGGAGGATCCCTTGGAGGACTTCCTCGGCTCCGCCGACGACATGCACGAGTACATCGGCACGTTGAAGGCGACCATCGAATACGTCCGCGCAAAAGTTCGCTCGCAAAAGCGGGTGAAAATTTCCTTCGATGAGTGGAACATCTGGTCGGTCACGGCGCCCCGCAGGGAGCCGCTGTGGAAAAAGGCGCCCCATCTTTTGGAGGACGTCTACACCTTCCGCGATATGTTGGTGTTCGCGGGGCTCATGAACACCCTCCTCAACAACTGCGATGCGGTGGGCATCGGGTGCCTTGCCCAGCTCGTCAACGTCATCGCACCCATCATGACGAAGAAGGGCGGCGAGGCCATCCGCCAGACCATCTTCTATCCCTTCCAACTCATCTCCAACGCGGCGCGGGGGGAGACGGTGCGCACCTTCTCGGACAGCGGCCGCTTCGAAACGATGTACGGCTCCGCCCGCTATCTCAACGAGGCGGTCAACCACGACCGCGAAAGGCGCACGGTGTGCGTATCTCTCTGCAACTATGGGCAGAGCGACAGCGAGGTGGAGCTCGAACTGCGCTCCTTCGGCACACTCAAAGCGGCGGAGTACGTCGAGATGAAGGAGACCGACCTCGACGCAGTCAACACCTTTACTTCTCCCGAGCGGGTGGTGCCGCATCGGCGCGAGCTCCCGCGGGTGAAGGACGGTTCGCGCGTTTCGCTCCGCCTTCCCGCCATGAGCTGGAGTTTCTTGAAATTCACATATTGACGCACCGCAAGAGCGATAGGAGAAAGGGATGAAAAAAGCAAAACAGTTGTTCATTGTGCTCCTCGTCATCATACTCATCGCCGCCATCGTTGCGGCATGCTGGTATTTCCTTGTCTACAAGAAGAACGGCAAGGGCGGGGTTGCCACCGATGAACTGGAGATCCGCTTTCTCGAGCTCGGCAACGGCAACGCGGGGGATTGCACGCTCATCAAGAAGGGGGATACCGAAGTGCTCATCGACGCGGGCTCCAAGCGGGGCTCGGCAGCGACCCTCGTGCCCAAGCTCAAGGAGTACTGCACGGACGGGGTGCTCGAATACGTCATCGCCACGCATGCCCACGAGGATCACATCGCGGCGTTCGTCGGCGTGAACGGCACGGACGGCATCTTTGCAAACTTCAAGTGCGGCACGATCATCGACTTCGCACGCTCGACTTCCAAATCGGTCATTTACAGGAACTATGTCACTTGGCGCGATAGGGAAGTAGCAGAGGACGGCGCCGTGCACTATACCGCCCTGCAATGCTGGAACGAGACGGACGGCGCACAGCGCTCCTACGAGCTTGCCGAGGGCATCTCCTTTGAAATTCTGTATCAAAAATATTACGAACAGAACGCGCCCTCGGGCGAAAACAACTACTCTGTCTGCACCCTCTTCACGCAGGGCGACTATCACTACCTCTTCACGGGCGACTTGGAAAAGGAGGGCGAGGAGAGCCTCGTAGAAAGCAACAACCTCCCGCACTGCAAGCTCTTCAAGGGCGGACACCACGGCAGTAAAACTTCCTCCAACGAGGTTTTGCTCGAAAAAATTACCCCCGAAAACGTTTGCATCTGCTGTTGTGCGGGTTCCGATGAATATACGAGCACCAAAAACAACCAGTTCCCCACACAGGCGACCATCGACCGCATCGCAAAATACACGAAGAACATCTACGTCACCACACGCTCCGTCGACGGGACGACGGACAATTATACCTCCATGAACGGCGAGATCACGGTGCGCTCCGACGGCGTCGATTTCTCTATCCACGGGAGCAACAACGATACGATTTTGAAAGATACGGAATGGTTCGCCAAGAACCGCACGTGGCCTTCTGACGGCGTAAAATAAGAGAAAAAGGGAGAAGAGAGGTAAACAGATGAAAGGAAGAAAACTTTTTAAGGCGGTACTCGCGGGCGTTCTTTGCCTGCTCCTCGCGCTCGGCGTCTGCGCCTGTTCGGCGGCTCGGCCGTCGGATCCGAACACGGGCGGCGGCGATGCCGAGATCCGCGGGATCTACGACCTGTATGTGGAAAACTGCGCCGGGGAGGGGCAGACGCCGCTCACTTATGATGCGTGGCTCGCCTCCATCAAGGGCGAGAAGGGCGATAAGGGCGACCCCGGCACGAACGGCAAGGACGGCAACGGCTGGCTCTACGGTGATACCGCGCCCGCCTCGGGCCTCGGCAAAGTAGGCGACCTCTATCTCAACTATTCCACGTGGGACGTCTACACCAAGGAGACGGGCGGCTGGACGCTCCGCGGCAACATCAAGGGGGAGAAGGGCGACCCCGGCACGGGCAGCGAAGGCGGCGGTGGCGAAGACGGCGACGGCACGACTGCCGAACTTCAGATCCACTTCCTCGAACTCGGCAACGGCAACGCGGGCGACTGCACCCTCCTCAAAACGGGCGATACCGAAGTGCTCATAGATGCCGGTTCCAAACGTCCTTGCGCCGCGACCCTCGTGCCCAAGATCAAGGAGTACTGCACGGACGGGATCATCGAATATGTCATCGTCACCCACGCCCATGAGGATCACATCGCGTCCTTCGTCGGCAACAACGGCACGGACGGCATCTTTGCGAACTTCAAGTGCGGCACGATCATCGACTTCGCGCGGAAGAAGACGACTTCCGGTATTGCTTCGGACTATATCACATGGCGGGATAAGGAAGTAAGTCAGGACGGCGCCGTACACTATACTGCCTTGCAGTGCTGGAATGAGACAGACGGCGCACAGCGCTCCTACGAACTTGCCGAGGGCATTTCCTTTGAAATCCTGTATCAGAAATATTACGAGACTTCCGCGGACAACGACAACAACTACTCCGTCTGCACGCTCTTTACGCAGGGAGACTATCACTATCTCTTTACGGGGGATTTGGAAAAGGAAGGCGAGGAGAGCCTTGCGGCGAGCAACGATCTTCCGCACTGCAAACTGTATAAGGGCGGTCACCACGGTAGTAAGACGTCCTCCAACGATTGCTTACTCGCAGAGATCACGCCCGAAAACGTGTGCATCTGTTGCTGCGCGGGATCTTCGGAATATACCGATAACAACGCAAATCAATTCCCCACGCAGGATACGATCAACCGTATCGCAAAGTACACGAAGAATATCTATGTCACAACGCTCTCCGTTGACGGGACGACTAAAAATTTCACCTCCATGAACGGCGATATTACCGTCACTTCCGACGGCGTCGATTTCTCCATCCACGGCAGCAACAACGATACCATTTTGATGGAAACCGACTGGTTCAAACAGAACAGAACTTGGCCTGCGGACGGCGTAAAATAGCATGGAGATCACCGCCATTACGCCGCAAAAAAAGGACAAGACCCGCTGCAACATCGAGGTGGACGGCAGGTTTTACTGCGGCATGAAGCTCGAAACGGTCATGCAAAACCGCCTCAAAGCGGGGGTCTCCGTCTCGGAGGGGGAGCTCTCCCGCATGCAGCTCGAGAGCGAGAAGCAGACCGCGCTCGACAAGGCGCTCACCCACATCTCCGCCTCCATGAAGACGGAGCGCGAGGTGCGCGACTACCTCCGCCGCAAGGGGTATTTGCAGGACGTCTGCGACCACGTCATCGAAAAAATGAAGGGCTACGGCTTTCTCGATGACGAGGCGTACGCGCGCGCCTACGCCGAGAGCGCGGGCAAAAAGAAAGGCAAGCGCCTCATCGCCGCGGAACTTGCGCGCAAGGGCGTCTCCGAAGAAGCCGTCGAGGCCGCTCTCTCCTCGCTCGAGGGGGAGGAAGAGGGGGCAAAGCGCGCCCTTGAAAAGTACATGCGCGGCAAGACGGCGGATAAAGTTACCCTCTCCAAGGCGTATCGGCATCTCCTTGCCAAGGGCTACGACTATGAGACGGCGCGCGCCGCCCTCGAAGGGCTCAAAGATGAAGATTGAATGTTTGGATGAGACAGGCTCCACCAACGAATATATCGCGCGCTATCTCGGCGGGCGGGAAAACGTCATCGTCTGCGCCCGCCGCCAAACGGGCGGCAAGGGCACCAAGGGGCGCAGTTTCCTCTCCAACGAGGGCGGCGTGTATCTCTCGGCGCTGTTTTTTTATGAAGAACTCCCCGCGCGCCGCGCCTTCGAGG
>CANRFK010000056.1 GCA_947629875.1 uncultured Clostridia bacterium | reverse complement strand
ACCCCGCCGAACGCCTTGAAGAGGGCGCACTTGCCCTCCATGACGGGCATGCCCGCCTCGGGGCCGATGTCGCCGAGCCCCAAAATTGCGGTGCCGTCGGTGATGACGGGCACGGTGTTCCAGCGGCGGGTGAGCTCGAAGCTCTTCTCGGGGTCTCTTTGGATGGCGAGACAGGGCTCCGCGACGCCCGGGGTATAGGCGAGCGAGAGTTTTTCGCGGGTATCCACCTCCACGCGGGGCACAACTTCGATTTTGCCCCGCCATTTGGCGTGCTCGATGAGCGATTGCTTTCTGTAATCCATGGCTACTCCTTGTGTACGGGGATATTATACGCCGAAACGGGCGCGCCGTCAAATAATTCGGAGGGAATTGGGGAAAAGATACGCTCGCCTCCCGCCCGCCGCGCTTTGCGCGGCGGGCGGGAGGCGACTTCGTCGCTACGCGCCTCGTGCCGCCCTTGGTAAACAAATGGTGCGGGCGGGGCGGTATGAGGAGCGGCGAGACGAGAACCCCCTCACCCGCTACGCGGGAGCTCCCCCAAAAGGGGGAGCCAAGCCGACAGGCGGGGTGCGGTCAACGGGATCATGTAAAAACCCGCGCAGTGGGGCGCGGGTTTCATGCAATTTGTTATTTTACGGAGAGCCGATGACCGCTCCACGGCGCGGCCGAACATTACTTACTTCTCGGTGAGACCGATGATCGCTCCACGGCACGGCCGAACATTACTTCACGGTGAGGCGGAAGCAGACGGCGCTGTATGCCTTGATCGTCTTCCCGAAGGTGTCGCCCGAGAAGCCGAGGATGGCCTGCGTGGAGGTGACTTTCTCCTCCTTTAAGGTGTTGATCGCCTTCCAGTCGCCATCCTTGCTGCTCACCTCGGTGAAGTACGCAATGCCCTTCGGCTTGGCGTTTTCCACCGCGATGTTGAGGTCGATATCCTCCCCGCTCGCGTTGACGACTTTGAGGATGAGGTCGCCGTTTTCCGCCTTGCTCGCAACGGTGTACAGCTTGTTGATGGTCTTCTTCGCGGTGCTCTCCGTGACGAGCGTGCAGGTCTCCTCCACGCCCGCGGCATATTTGAGTTTGGATTTGGAGAGGCGGTACTTGCCCTGATTCTGCATGAAGAGCTGCTGGATATAGTAGTTGGCGCTCTTCACGATCTGCGTGTTGGTGTAGTACATCATGTCGACCGCCCACTGGTTGCCCGCGCCGCCCGTTGCGGGATTGCTCGCCCCGTTGGCGACGCCGAACATGGGCGCGTACGCCGCGAGTTTGATGATATCGCCGTTGTTCTCGTAGCCCGTCATCATGGCTGCCTCGGAGAGCGCGGTGATGAGGCTGTTCTCGTAGAGCTTGTAACTATCGATGTTCTCGTTGGCGGAATACTCGCCTACGAACACCTCGTAGTAGCCATCCTCATCGGGACGGGCGTAATCTTCGTACATCTCGGTGTTCGAGAAGAGCACGGAGTAGTTGACGTAGTAGTGCTGGTCGTGGACGCCGAAATCGTTTACCGTATCGACGATATTGCGCTTGACGGCGCTCTCGGCGGCAAGTTGCGCCGTGCCCTTGGTGTTCCCGTTCTGGCAGTCGCCGAAGTGCATGGCATTGCCGACGATGGGCTTGACGCCGTAATCTTTGAGCGCCTTTTGGAAGTCTTCGCTCTTCAAGAACTCCTCGTAGCAATCCTGATAATACTGCGTGCCCGACTGCTCGTTGCCGATGCCGATGTAGCGCATCTCGAAGGGTTCGGGGTGGCCGAGCTTGGCGCGGATGCCGCCCCACTTGGTGGACGTATCGCCCTTGGCGAACTCGATGAGGTCGATGGCGTCCTGAATGTAGTCGTTTACCTGCTGATTGTGGCGGCCGTTGAGTTTGGTGGGATTGGTCGCCCCGCCGCCCTGGCAGGAGAGACCGCAGTTGAGGACGGGTACCGCGCTCGCGCCGAGATTGTCGCAGAGGAGGAAGTACTCATAGAAGCCGATCCCGTACTCCATATCGTACCCCCAGAGGTCGCCGTTCTGCTTGCGGGTCGCCCACTCGCCGTATGTTGTGGCGGCGGACTCCGCGCCGTCCTTTATAAGGGTGTACTCGAAAGCGGGAACGGTATCGTCCCCCGCGTTGTCGCCCGTCTGCACCGCGCCGACAGAGTTCTTCCAATCGTACACTTCCTGCGTATTCGCGCCGCCGTTGCCGCCGTCGCCCTCGATGATGCAACCGCCGGGGAAGCGCACGAACTTGGGCCCAAGCTCCTTGATAATGTCATATGCGTACTGCTTGATGCCGCCCGTCGAGTTCTGCGTCTCCAAAGCGACGGCGTCGACGGAATAGGTGCCCGCCCGATCGAAGGTGAGCTCGAGCTTGACGTTTTTGCTCGCCGAATCGGATGCGGTGAGCGTCTGTTCGTACTTCACCCAGCCGCCCTCTTTGAGCGAGATGTCCGCTTCGCAGTACGTCTTGGTTTCATCCTTGACGGCGACCTTCATCTTTGCACCCGCCGTTGCCGTCTTGACAAAGGCGGAGAAGGTGTACTTGACGCCCTTTTCCACGGCGATGGGCAACTGACTACGCCCCGCATTGGAGATGCTGCCGCCCTCCGCGAGCGTGACGTTCACCGTCGCGTAATTGGCATTGACGCCCTTATCCTTATAATACTGCTTGTCCGCGAGCACGCCGCCGTCCGAGGAGACGGTGAGGTTGGCGTGTTCGTTCGTCCAGCCGACCGTCTTGTTGCTGTCGAAGGTCTCGAACGAGCCGTTGTAGAGCAGGTTGTCGTCGAGAAGATAGCCCGCGTAGTTGATATCTTCGAGGAACACGCCGAAGAGCGTATCCGAGATGGTGTTGCGCGCGAGCGTCTTTTCGTTGACTTCGCCGTCGATGGTGAACGTGGCGGCGGGCTCGGCGAACGCCTCTACCTCATAATCCGGCGTGACTTTTTCCCCTCCGCCGCAGGCACACAGCACGCAGGAGAGCGCGGTGACGGCCGCAACGCAGGAGAGCAATTGCTTTTTCATATTGTTTTCCCCCTTTCGATTTGCTCCATTATAACATAAATATTTGGTATATGCAAGACGCGCGCGCAATTTATTTGAAAAAAAGCCGCCCGTTGACCCCCTCCCGCCGCGGGCGGCGGAGTGGGCAAGGACGGACTTCGTTCGGGAAAGATACACTCACCTGCCGCCCGCCGACGCTGTGGCGTCGGCGGGCGGCAGGTTCGGTATGAGGGGAAGGCGCGCGGGGCAAGGGGAAGCCAAGCCCCACTCCCGCCCCTACGGGGCACCCCCATTGCGGAGAAAGACTCCACAAATCATACGGTCGCCTTTCCCGAAGACCCCACCCCCCTACCCCCCTCCCGAGGAGGGGGCAAATAGGAAGTATCCCGAGGGGGCAAAAACAGAGCCGCCCGCGCGGAGCGCGGGCGGCAATCCACTTTTTCTGTTTGCTTTGCGGATGATACGGACACGCAAAGAACTTTCATGCTTCCTGCTTGCGCCGATAAGGACACGCGAAGAACTTTCTTTCTGCTTGCTTTGCGGATGATACGGACACGCAAAGCCCTCTCTTGCTTTCCCGCCTTTTTACTTGGCGCGGATCTGGAAGGCGACGACGCTGTAACCCTTCACCTCGTAGCCGAAGGAGCCGCCCGTAAAGCCGATCTTCTCCTCGGAGGGTGTGATGGCATTGCCGTTTTCGTAGGTGCTGACGGCGTGCGGGTCATCGTTTGCGATCTCGTTGACCTGCGCGATGCCCGTGAGCCCCTTGCCCACATCCACGGAGATGTTGAACTTCACCGCCGTCTCGCCTGCGTTGACGATCTTGACGATGATGTTCTTCGTCTCCTCGTTGTAGCTCGTCACGTAATAGATGTTGTCGTAGGTGAACGTGCCGCTGGCGGGTCTGCCGTTTGAATCCACCTTGTTGATGGTCGTGGTGGGCATATCGCCGTTTGCGAAGGCGAGCTTGGAGACCACTTTCTGCGTGCCCGCGTTGTGCATGAAGAGCTGCTGTACAAAGTAGCTCGGCGTGCACACGACCTCGCGGTTGGTGAAGTACATCATGTTGGCGGCATTCCACTGGTTGTCGAGATCCCTGCCCGCCTGTTTGGCGCTCGACGCCCTATCGGCGACGGCGAACATGGGCGCATACGCCGCCATCTTTATGATGTCGCCGTTGCGCTCGAAGCCCGTCATCATCGCGGCCTCGGAGAGTGCGGAGAGCCAATCGTTCTGCGTGTATTGATAATTGCCGTCTGTCGTGACCCCCGTTGCCGTGTTTGCGGCATACTCGCCCACAAAGACGTCGTAATAATACAGGTCGTTGTCCTCGTCGTTGCGCTTGTAATCATCGTACATCTTGGTGTGGGAGAAGAGGTCGGTATAGTTCACGTAGTAGTGCTGGTCATGTACGCCGTAACTCGCCACGTCGGGGAAGTTCGTGGGATCGTTGCGGTGCGCCGCCTCGGCGGCCTTCTGCGCCACGCCCTTTCTGCCGGCTTCAATATCCTCGCAATCGAGAAGCCCCACCCAGTTGCCCACGATGGTGCGGACGTTGTACTTTGCGAGCGCGGCCTTGAAGTCTGCATTTTTCAGAAACTGCTCGTAGTAACTCGTGTAATAAGACTGCCACTGCTCGTTGCCGACGCCGAGATAGTCCATCTCGAAGGGCTCGGGGTGCCCCATGTCCGCGCGAACCTTGCCCCACTTGGTGTTTTTATCGCCCTTGGCGAACTCCAAGAGGTCGATGGCGTCCTGAATATAGTCGGCAACGCCCTTGCCATGGCGGCCCGCAAGCGATGTGCCGTCGCCCTGCGTCTGGCATTTCATGCCGCAGCTGACGATGGGAACGGCCTTTGCGCCCAGCGCTTCGCACAGACAGAAGTATTCGTAGAAGCCGATGCCGTACTCGTGATCGTAGTAATCGTTGGGAGTCTTGTTCCCCTGCCAAATGTTGACGTTGGGCTTCCGCGTGGCCTGTTCGCCGTAGGTGGTGGCGGTCGAAACCTTGCCGTTGTCGTTGACGGGATAGGTGAACGCCTCCAAGACGTCCTCATCCGCATCCGTCACCGTCACGCCGATGCTGTTCTTCCAGTCGTACGCTTCGTTGAGGTTGGTGCCCTCGATGACGCAGCCGCCGGGGAAGCGGAAGAACTTGGGCCCGAGGTTTGCGATGGCCTCGTACATGTAATTCTTCATGCCGAAGTCGGTCGCCTCCGTCGTCTCGAGCATGATGCTGTCGACAGAGAAGGTATCCGCCGCCGAGAAGGAGATCTCCACGGAGAGGTCTTCATACTTGTTGGCGGTCGCCGTAATGGTCTTGATGTACTTCGTCCACGCGGCGCTCTCGGTGACGGTGAAGGTGCCCGTCGCATAATCGCCGTTCTTATCCTTGACGGTCACGGTGACGTCGCCCGCATAGTCCTTGATGAACATGGAGAAGGTGTAATCCACGCCGTTGCTGACTGCGATGGGAACGGCGGGGTGGCCGCTGTTGGCAATTTTGCCGTTCGCCGTCGACGTGATCTGGGCGTAGTTTTGGTTGTTGGCGTGGAGGGCGCCGTTGCCGCTCTGAACGGCGATGGTGGCGCCGCTCTCCGTCCAGCCGTACTCTTTTTTGTCCTTTGTGGCGGTTGCGACCGTCTCGAACGAGCCGTTGACGATGAGGTTATCGTCGAGCGCGAAGGACGCATAGTTGATATCCTCGAGGAAGAGCCCGTACAAATCGGGCGAAATTTCGCCGAAATCGCCCTTTTGAAGGCCGGTGAGGTCGAGCTTGGCGTCCCACTCGCCGTCGGCATAGGCGGTCACGTCGCGGTCGGCCTTCTCCTTTTCGCCGCCGCACGCCGCAAGGCAGGCGAGCGCAGAGGCGGACATGACGCACGCAAGCGCCGTTGCAAGAATTTTCTTCATGGTTTCCCCCTTATCGTTGCGATTTTTTACATTGTACCATATTTTCCGCGCGCGCGCAAGACTTTGACGGAAATTTTCATTTTACGGCTGGTGGAAGGCGGGCGGACGAGAAAATTTTTCCGAAAGTTGCAAAAGACGCGGAGAAAATTGTTGCATTTTGCGCGCAATTCGTGTAAAATGACATTGAGTTTGCAGAGTTGTCCGAGCGGCTTAAGGAGCACGATTGGAAATCGTGTGTAGGTCAAAAGCTTACCGGGAGTTCAAATCTCCCACTCTGCGCCAGAACGGGCGGGGCACATTTGTGCCCCGCCCGTTCTGATAGAGAGGGAATGTCGAGTAAGCGCGCCGCCAAAGGCGCAAATCTCCTACTCTGCGCCAGAAAAATCCGAGGGTTTTTGCCCTCGGATTTTTTCGTTTATTTCAAATACAGCCCATCGGCGGTGGCGTCGAGGGTGAGAACGGTGCCCGCGGGGGGATCGTGCTCCACAATGTACTTGGCGATGAGCGTCTCCGCGTGCGACTGCAAAAACCGCTTCAACGGCCGTGCGCCGAACACGGGATCGTAGCCGCTATCGGCAATGTACGCCTTCGCACGCCCTGTCACCTCCAAAGTAAGGTGCTCGGCCGCAAGCCTTGCCCGCAGTTTTTCGAGCAAAATTCCCACAATGCCATCGATATTCTCCTGCGTAAGCGGCTTGAACAGAATAATTTCGTCGAGCCTGTTCAAAAACTCGGGGCGGAAGGACTTTTTGAGCAACGTTTGCACGTTTTCGCGCGCGGCGGCGGAAATTTCGCCCTCCTCAATGCCCTCCATGATGAGGTCGGAGCCCAAGTTGGAGGTCAGGATGATGACGGTATTTTTGAAGTCCACCGTCCTGCCCTGCGAATCGGTCACGCGGCCGTCGTCCAGAATTTGCAACAAAATGTTGAACACGTCGGGGTGCGCCTTTTCCACCTCGTCGAAGAGGACGATGGAGTACGGGCGGCGGCGGACGGCCTCGGTGAGCGTGCCGCCCTCCTCATAGCCGACGTAGCCCGGAGGCGCGCCGACGAGGCGGGAGACGGAGAACTTCTCCATGTACTCGCTCATGTCGATGCGGACGATGTTCTTTTCGTCGTCGAAGAGATTTTCGGCGAGGGACTTGGCAAGCTCGGTCTTGCCCACGCCCGTGGGACCCAAAAAGAGGAAGGAGCCGATGGGACGGTTGGGGTCGGAGATGCCCGCCCTTGCGCGGAGAATAGCGTCGGAGACCTTCTTCACCGCCTCGTCCTGCCCGACGACGCGCCTGTGGAGCATTTCGGGAAGACGCAGAATTTTGGCGCGTTCCCCCTCTTTGAGGCGGGCGACGGGAATGCCCGTCCACCGCGCGACGATCCTTTCGATCTGCTCCTCGGTGACTTCGTCTTGAAGCAGGGCGTCCTCTCCCTTTTCCTTCTCTTTTTTCTCGGAAAGTTGCTTTTCGAGGGCGGGCAGTTCGCCGTACTCGATGCGCCCCGCCCTATCGTAGTCGCCGCGGTTTTTCGCCGTCTCCAACTCGCCGCGGAGGAGGTCTATTTTCTCTTTGAGCTGCTTCTCTTCCTTGATGGCGGCCTTCTCGTCGTCCCACTTCGCCTTCATCGCGCCGAAGCGTTCCTTGCAGTCGGCGAGCTCCTTTTTGAGGGCTTCGAGGCGGGCGGCGGAGAGGTTGTCCCCCTCCTTTTCGAGAGCGTTCTCCTCCACTTCGAGCTGGACGATGCGGCGGTGCAGGGCGTCCATTTCGGCGGGCATACTGTCGATTTCGGTGCGGATCATCGCGGCGGCCTCGTCCACGAGGTCGATGGCCTTATCGGGCAAAAACCTGTCCGTAATATAGCGGTTGGAGAGCGTCGCCGCGGCGACGAGGGCGTCGTCGTGAATGCGCACGCCGTGGAAGATCTCAAACCGCTCTTTTAGGCCGCGCAGAATGGAAACGGTATCCTCCACCGTGGGCTCTTGGACGAGCACGGGCTGGAAGCGGCGCTCCAAGGCGGCGTCCTTTTCGATGTATTTGCGGTATTCGTCGAGGGTGGTCGCGCCGATGCAGTGGAGCTCGCCCCGCGCGAGGAGGGGCTTCAATAAATTGCCCGCGTCCATGGCGCCCTCGGTCTTGCCCGCGCCGACGACGGTGTGGAGCTCATCGATGAAGAGCAGGATGCGCCCCTCGGACTTGGTGACCTCGGAGAGCACGGCTTTGAGGCGTTCCTCGAACTCGCCGCGGTACTTCGCGCCCGCAATGAGGGCACCCATGTCCAGGGCGAAGAGCGTTTTTCCCTTCAAACCCTCGGGCACGTCGCCCGAGACGATGCGCCGCGCGAGGCCTTCGGCGATGGCCGTCTTGCCGACGCCGGGCTCGCCGATGAGCACGGGGTTGTTCTTGGTCTTGCGGGAGAGGATGCG
>CANRFK010000055.1 GCA_947629875.1 uncultured Clostridia bacterium | reverse complement strand
AAAATACCTGAAAAAGCGGGGCTACAAAATTTTGGAGCGCAACTTCAAGACGCCCTTCGGCGAGGCCGACCTCGTCGTAAGGAGCCCCGACGGCTTTGTCTGCCTCGTGGAAGTCAAGGCGCGCCTCACCGATACCTACGGCGAGCCCGCGGAGGCCGTCACCTTTGCAAAGCAACAGCGCTATCGCATGATCGCAAAGTATTGGGTCTCCTTGGAAAAGCGGGAAGTTCCCATCCGCTACGACGTCGCCTCGGTGGAGGGGGACAGCATCGAGTACTTTGAAAACGCCTACATCTGAACATATTTCCCAAAACATGTCGACGCGCCACGGGGCGCGTTTTTTTGTTTGCGCGTATAGCAAAGCCGCGGAACTGCAATAATTTTCGGGTACATAGGTGAAATATGTCCGAAAAAACGCCGCCGTTCACGCTCACCGTAGAGGCGCCCCGCTTTGTGGGGCTCATCGATTGCCGCCTTCATACCCCCGTCAAATTCCGCGTCGAAAACAACACTTCGGGGACGCTGCGGTGCACGCTCTCCGCCTCTTCCGCGGAGGGCGTTGTCGTGCCCTTCGAGCGGGAACTTCTCGTTTCGGGAGACGGGGAAACGCTCTCCGTGCCCGATCTCTTTTCGCCCGCCCGCCTCGCGGAGGGCGGGGTGCGCCGCGTGACGCTCTCGGCAACCCTCCAATGCGGCGGCGAAAAAATTTGCGCCGAGCAAGGGTTCACCGTGCTCCCCGCGGGCTATTGGGAGGGGCTCGAGGGGGACGCTATGCGCCTTGCCGCCTTTGCCGACCCCCACTCGGAGGAATGCGGGCGGGCGCTTTCCATCGCGCGGGAGCTCGAAAAACGGCGGGGCGGCGCCATTTTGGGCTACGGCGCGGGAAGCGGGGCGGAGCGTGCGCTCTTCGCGGTGTTCTCTGCCATGCGCGCGTGCGCCCACGCCGAGCCCGAGCAGCTCCATGCGGGCGCGCCTGTCTGCGTCTCAAGCGAGGGATTTTGCGATGCCTCCCGCCCCGTCAATGCCCTCGGCGCGGGGCTTATGGCGTGTGCCGCAATCGAAGCGGCGGGGTTCAACCCCGTGCTCGCCGTGGGAAAGCGGCGGGCGGCCGTGGGCGTGTGGCTGCACGACAGCCACCTTCTCGACCCCGTCTCCGAAGCGGGGGACGTCGCCTTGTATTTGGGCGGCGCGGCGGAAAATCTCGTCTTTTTGGATGCGGAAGACCTCTTCCCCGCCCGCAAGATCTCCTTTTCCCGCTCCAAGGCGCGCTTTTTTGAGGGAATGAAGGCGGAGGAGTACCGCTTTTTCGTCGATATCCGCCGTTGCCGCGCGGCGGGGTACACGCCGCCCCCCTCCCCCTCGGGCGGGGGAAGCCCGCACGGCGGTTTTCCGCACCGCGCGTCCAAGTGGGAGAGCGAGCTCGTCGATGGTTCCGCGCGCAATCCGCTCCTCAATTTTTCGGGGAAGCACGCCCTGCGCCTTCTCTGCACCGATGCGGACGGCCTCCTCACCGCCCTTGGGGAGCGCCGCGCCATGCGGCTCACCCCGTGCGGCGCTGCGGGCGGGCGGGAGCTCGAATTCGCCCAACTTGCCCGCGATGAAATTGCCGTTCGGGCGGGGGAAAAGGAGATGCGCACCCTGCTTTCCAAGATGCTCCGCGACGACCGCGAGGCGGAGGAGGAGACGGGTGCGGGGCTCCTGCATCTCGCCTTCGGGCTCCTTCACTATCCCCACGAGGGGAAGACGCAATACGCGCCCGTCGCCCTGCTCCCTGTCACCCTTGTGCGCGATGGGGGAGAATTTTTCCTGCGCGCGCGGGAGGGGCTCTTCTTCAATCCCGCCTTCGCGCCCCGCGAGGGCGAAGGGGCGCCCGCAGACGTCAATGAGGCATACACCTTTGTCCGCGCCGCCGTGGAGGGCAAGGAGGGGCTCGGTTTGGAGGAAGCCGTGCACCTTTCGCTCTTCTCCTTCCGCGGGCGGGTCATCTGGAACGACTTGAAGCATAACCTGCCCGAATTCATGAAGAACAAGCTCGTGCGCTCCCTGCTTGCGGGGCGGGCGGAGGAGGGGCTCTTTGCGTGCTCTGCGCCCATAGAGCCGCCGCGGCCGCTCTTTTTTACCGACGCCTCGCAGGACGAAGCCCTCGCTTTTGCGGAGACGGGGGCGAGTTTTGTCCTCCACGGCCCCCCGGGCACGGGCAAGAGCCAGACCATCGCCAACCTCATCGCAAACGCCATGCGCCGCGGGAAGCGCGTCCTCTTCGTCGCCGAAAAGCAGGCCGCCCTCGAGGTCGTTTGGCGGCGGTTGGAAAAAGCGGGGCTCGGCGATTTCTGCCTGCAACTGCCCGTCCGCGCCGACCGCGCCGAGGTCGCGCGCAAACTTCTGCACACGCTCTCCCTGACGGAAAACGAGGCACCCATGTCCGCCATGGAGCCGTCCGTTTCCGCCTCGGAGGCACCCATGTCCGCCGTCGAGGCGACAAAAGCCTTGGAGCGCGAACTCGAGGAGCCCATCGAGGCGCTCCATGCCCGCGGGCGGCTCGGTACCCCCTACGAGGCCATTCTCGGCGCGCTTCGGGAGGGAGATGCCCCCTCGCTCGGCGGGGGAACGTCCACCTTTTACGGCGCGCTCGGGGAGGGAGATCTTGCAAACTACCGCCATGCGCTCGTCTCGGCGGCCGTCGCGGCCAAGGCGTGCGGGGCGCTCGGCGGCATGCCGTTTGGGAAGGTCGATCTCCCCGCGTACAGCGAGGAGAAGCGGGAGGGCGCGCTGTGCGCCTCGGAGACGCTGCTCGCGGCGTGCGCCCATTTGGAGCGCATGCTCTCGCTCTTCCTCTCCCTCTACGGCCAGCGCATGCCCGTGCGCACGGCGGCGCGGCTGAATGCGGCGGCGGGGCTCGCGGGGCGGCTCCTCGCGGGCACGGACGCCGTGTATTTCGGGAACATCACCGCGGAGGAAGTGCGCGCCTTCTGCGAGACGAACGCCCGCCTCGATGCCCGCCTCGCCTTCTACTTCCGCACCTTCCGCGCCCTCGTGAAGGCGGATGGCGACGCCCTCTCCCGCTATTGCCGCGAGGGGGGAGAATGGAAGCTGAACCGCGCCCTCCGCACCATCGCGCGCAGGCTTTCCCGCCTCGCCATCGTCCCCCTCGACGAGGCGGATATGCCAAAAATCCTGCAAACACTGTCGGATATCCGTGAAATGTCGCAAAAACTTATCGCCTCTCCGTACGGCCGCCACCTCGCGGACGGCGACGGGCGTCTCTCGCAGAAGAAGCGGAGCGAATTTTGGGCGGGGCTCGATTCCCTGAACGCCCTGTGCGCCGAGGCCTTCCCCGCCTTCGACGACCTCGCCTTCTATAATGCGTGCATCCGCGCCCGCGGAACTGCCGGGCCCATCCTCCGCGGGCTCGTCTCTGCCGTGGAGAATTTCTTTACGGCGCGAAGGGCGTTTGTCCGCGCGACGGGCGTGGACGAAAGGGATGCCGACGACGTTCTTTTGGAGAGCGCATCGCGGGCGGCCGCCCTCATCGACAACGCCGATCTCTTCCGCGCGTTCTGCCGTTGCCGCGAGACGGTGCGGCGGCTCGAAGGGGAGGGCATGGGCGATATCACGGGGCTCATTTCGCGCGGCGTGGGCGAAAAAATGCTCGTCTCCGCGTTTGAAAAGGAGGCATACAGGCGGTTTTTGGAGGAGAACATCCTCGCGCAACCCGCGCTCACCCGCTTCACGGCGGCGGAGCTCGAAGCCCGCGTCGGGCGTCTCCGTTGGGCGTCCGGGAGGGCGAGGGAGTGCGCCGTCTCCGAGGCGCGCCGTACCCTCATTTCCCGTCTTCCCCGCGAAGGGGCGGAGTACGCCGCGGAGCGCGCCGTCCTTCTCCGTGCCGCCCGCGTCGGCGGGGGAGGCGTGCGGGGGTTGCTCTCTTCCGCGCCCCATCTCGTCGCGGCGGCGACGCCCTGCCTCTTTATGAGCCCCGCCTCGGTGGCGCAATATCTCCCCGCGGAGGCGAACTTATTCGATCTCGTCGTGTTCGACGAAGCCTCGCAGATGACTTCGGCGGAGGCGGCGGGCTCCGTCGCACGGGCGAAGGCGGCCGTCATCGCGGGCGATCCCAACCAACTGCCGCCCACGCGCTTCTTCATGGGGGAAGAGGACGGCGAGAGCGTGCTCGATGAATGCCTCGCCCTCGGCATGCCCGAGCGGAAGTTGCGTTGGCACTACCGTAGCCGCCGCGAGAGCCTCATCGCCTTCTGCAACGAGGCCTACTACGATGGCGCCCTTCTCACCGCGCCCTCGCCCGATGCCGACATGGGTAGGGTAAAACTCGTCCGCGTCGGGGGCATGTACGACCGCGGCGGCAAGAAGCACAACCGCGCCGAGGCGGAGGCGCTCGTCGGCGAGATCGTGCGCCGCCTCAAATCCCCCGAGGAAAAAGGGCAAAGCATGGGTGTTGTCACCTTCTCGCTCGCCCAGCGGGAGGAGATCGAAACCCTGCTTGCCCGCGCCCTCGAACGGGAGGGCTTGGAGGAGGCGGCATACGGCGGAGAGGAGCCCCTCTTTGTCAAAAATCTCGAAAACGTGCAGGGGGACGAGCGCGACGTCATCCTGTTTTCTGTCTGCTACGGGCCCGACCGCGAGGGGAAGGTCTCCATGAACTTCGGCCCCCTCAACCGTGCGGGCGGCTGGCGGCGGCTCAACGTGGCGGCGTCCCGCGCGCGGGAGGAGATGCTCGTCTATTCGTCGCTCTCCTCCGCGATGATCGACGCGGAGAAGACCTCCTCCCGCGGCGTCAAAGATCTCAAACGCTTTCTCGAACTTGCGGAAAAGGGCGGCGCGCCCGCCTCCCGCGGGGAGGAGCGCGGCGGCGGCATCGGCCATTACATCGCGCGGGAACTTTCCAAATGCGGCTACGCCTGCCGCCTCAACGTGGGCGCCTCCAAGTTCAAAGCGGACGTCGCCGTCGTCGACCCGCGCGATAAAAAACGCTTTCTGCTCGCCGTTTTGACCGATTGCGACCCCACCATGTCCGCGAAGGAGCGCTATTTGGTGCGCGAAGAGGGGCTTCGCCGCGCGGGCTGGGAAGTCACGCGGGTGTCGAGTGTCGAGTTCTATATGAACCCCAAGCGGGAGGTGGAACGGCTCAAATCGCTCGCGGACGGGCTGTGCGGCAGAAGGGAGAACGCCCGCCTCTCCCGCTACGCGCACAGGTACCGCTATGCGGCGGATGCGGAGCGGGCGGACGCGCGCTTTCTCCTTTCCGAGGAGAACGCGGCGGCGGTGTGCGGGCGGCTCAAAGAGATCGTCCTGCGGGAACAGCCCATCTCCCGCGATTTCCTCGTGCGGCGGCTGCTTTCAGGCTACGGCGTCGAGGGGGGAAAGCGCCTTCATGACCGCATCCTTTCCCTCATCGACCGCTGCGCCTTCCCGCGGGACGTCGCCGCGGGCGTCGAGTACTACTATTTCAGCCCGCGCGCCATCGGGCTCGACCGCTACCGCACGGAGGGCAAGCGCGCCCTTCGCAGGTGTGCGCAGGACTATTCCGCCTACGAGATCGTCTCCATGGTGCGCGGCGCGCTCGAGGATCGCGTCGCCCTCTATCCCGACGACCTCATGCCTCTCTTCGAGGAGACCTTCCGCGCGGCGCGGGCAGACGGGGCGGGGGCGCAGTTCCTCCTGAAGTGCGTGAAGTACGGCGAGGAGCGGGGGCTCTTTTCCCGTTCGCCCTCCGAGCGCATCACCCTGCGCTGAAAAAACTGTGAAAAGTAAATAAAATGAAGTTTTCCCTCTTGACGTATTCCGCAAAGATGTGATAAAATAACAAAAAAACGAAATGGGTTCGCCATGAACGGAAAAATGCGCAAAGAAGGCGGGCACAAGAGCGTACGCCGCCTCCCGTTCCTGAATTTTCGCCCTCTTCTCTTTTGCGCCGTAGGTCTGTGTCTGGGAATTTTTATATGTCTTCGGTTGCGTTTCGGAGGGCTCGGGCTCTCCGATTTTCTCTTTTGCGGAGCCCTGTTCTTCGCCGCGCTGTTCCCGTTTTCCCTCCGCCGAGCGGCGTGTCTTTTGCTGTGCGTCATGATATTTGCGGGGCTCGGCTATCTCGTCGCCCACCTCTATACCGTCCGCTACTTTTCGGGAAGGGAAGAGGGCAGGTATGAAGTTGTCGGCTCTGTCACCGAGTTCACCGTCTACAACGGCTACACGAGCGTCGTGCTCGACGGCCTCGAGATCGGCGGCACGCACGCAGGGGGAAAGCTCGCCGTCACCGTCAATTCGGAGGATGTCCGCGCTGGGGACAGGTTGCGTTTTACCGCCAACGTGCGGCGGAGCGATGCGCCCGCGGGGAGCGGCACCTACGATTTCGTGGAGGACGTCCGCTACCGCGCAAGTTCGGTGGACGCCGTGAAGGTGGGCACATCGCCCAACATCTTTCTCCGCGTCAACTCCGCTCTATACGACACGCTGCACGGCAATATGCACGAGGAGGAGGCCGACCTCATCTTCGCCCTTCTCACGGGCAACTCGCGCGGCATGGACGAGGGACTTCTGACCTCGGTAAGGAGGGGCGGCATCGCGCACATCTTCGCCGTCTCGGGGCTGCACATCGGAATTTTATACGGCGCCGCGATACTTTTATGCAAGTTTTGCGGAAGATGGGCGGCGCTTCCCGCCCTCGCTCTCGCCACGCTGTATACGGCGGTGTGCGGATTTCCCGTCTCCGCAGTGCGCGCCCTCCTGATGTGCGCCGCGCACGCCCTCTGTAAACTATTGCGGCGCAAGGGGGATCTTCTCAACACTTTGTCCCTTGCCGCCGTCGTCACCCTTCTCATTCGTCCCGCGGAATGGCTCTCGGCGGGCTTTCGTCTGTCCTTCGGGGCTTGCCTCGGGCTCGCGCTCTTTGCCGATGGGCTCAACCGCGCCTTCCGCCGCGTGCACCTGCCCCGTATCGTTGCATCCTGCCTTTCCGCAAGCCTCTCCGTGCAGATCTGCACCTTTCCCGTGCTCCTCGATTGCTTCGGCTACGTCTCCCTGTCGGGTATCCTCTTCAACCTCGTCCTCATTCCCATCCTGCCCGCCATCTATTTGGGAGCGCTCCTGCCGTCGGTCTTTGCCCTCATCATTCCGCCCGCCGCACACATTTTCTGCGCCGTGCCCGAAGGAATTGCCTCCGCGCTCCTATTTGTGCTCGCCGAGGCAGATGTCGCCCTCATCGCCACGGGCGTCTCCCTCGGGGCGGGGGCGGCGGTGTGGATGGCGGCGTGCGTCGCCCTCTCGGGGCGCTTCCGCATGTCGCTCCCCGTGCGCATCGGGGCATGCGGGCTGTTCTGCATTCTGCTGTCCGCCGTGCTGTTTTTGCGGAACGCCGTCGTCACGGGGTGCAAGGTGACGGTGCACGAAACGCAGGACTGCGTCCTCGCGCTCGTGCGCACGCCCGCAACTTCCGTGCTCATCCTCGACGGCTCCGCCGGGCTCGACGACTGTGAGGAATTTCTCGCCTGCAACCTGCCCCGCGCCCCCGACGCCGTTCTCGTTCTCGCCCCCGAGACGATGCGCGCCGTCAACTCTGCCGCCTTTCTCGGCACGGATACGGTGTACGTCATGTCGTCCGCGCCCACGGGGCTCCACGGCCAAACCGTCGTGTATGCGGAGGAGGTCACCCTCGGCGGCCTCACATTCCGCTACGAGGGCGCGCACAAGCTCGTTCTCTTCACGGAGGGGACGGTCGTGGAGTTCGATCTGGGCGTGGGCGCCGTGCTTTCCGCCGATTTCTCGGTGGAAAAGGGCGTCGGCGACTTGAATTTTTTCCTGCACCGTGGTATAATCAAGACGCTATGAAATTCGTTCAGCTCGCCGCAAGTCTCAAAGAGGGGCTTGCCCCCGTCTATCTCGTGGAGGGGGACGAGGCGTATTTCCGCGACCATGCGTTAAAAAGCATCCGCGCGGCGTGCGGGCTCACCCAGCCCGCGCTCAACGAAGTGCGCATCGAGGGGGAGACGTTGAAGGGCGACCGCCTCAATGAGTTCGTCGCCGATCTCTACGCCCTGCCCTTCCTCGACGAGCGCCGCCTCGTGCGCGTCGCCGAATTTTACCCCACCGAGCGGGAGTGGGAACAGCTCGCCGCGTACTGCGCCGCGCCCTCGCCCTCTACGGTGCTCGTCATCGTCAACGCGGGGAAGAAACAGGGCGCCGCCGACCTCAAACGCAAGGGGGGCGTCACCTTCGTGGACTGCTCGCGCGAGAGCGAGGAGGCGCTCTCCACGTGGCTCTTTTCGCTCATGCGCCGCGCCCGTCTTGCGGCCGATGCCGACGCCGTCATGCTCATGGTGCGCTATTGCGACAGGGACGCCGCCCGCATGAAAAACGAGA
>CANRFK010000054.1 GCA_947629875.1 uncultured Clostridia bacterium | reverse complement strand
CGGGGCAGGTTCTCTCCGACGAGACCTTCAACCCCTCCACCAAGCTCGAGACGGCGCAGGTGGAGACCCGCAAGATGACCTATTCGTACAACGACGGCGAGTTTTACTACTTTATGGATGAAGAGTTCAATTTGACGCCCCTCAACCGCTCGCAGGTGGAGGACGCCCTCCGCTATATCCGCGAGAACGACACAGTGACCGTGCGGTTTTTGTACGGCAATGCCTTCTCCGTGGAACCCGAGAACTTTGTCGAACTCAAAGTTGTCGAGGCAGAGCCCGGCGTGAAGGGCAACACCGCCACCAACGTCACCAAGGCCGCCAAGGTGGAGACGGGCGCTACGTTCCAGGTGCCCATGTTCGTCAATGAGGGCGATACCATCCGCATCGATACGAGAACAGGGGAGTATATGTCCCGCGTATAAGTTTCGTTAAATTTCTTTTCTCGTCTGCGCCCCTTGGAGGGGCACATGCTCGAAAACAAATTTAACGAGGAAATAGGCGTTTGCGTCCTCTCGGGTCAACCTCTCATTCGCTACTTCGCGGCTGTGCCGCTCGTGCCGCGCTTAGATTGTAAATAGTGCGCGCGGGGCGACCTGTCATTAAGCCGCAAGTATGCGGCAAATTGGGTCGCCCACGGCGGAAGTGAATTCCGCCTAAGGCACGTAATTTATAGCAAGGGCAGCAATGCGGTTGCCCCCTGCCGCCGTACGGTAGCTCGGCGGCGCACAGCACCCCACCCCCCTACCCCCCTCCCGAGGAGGAGGCAAGATACACTCCCCCCTTCGGGCGTCGGTATGAGGAAAGCCGCCTCCTATTCTTCCGAGAGGGGGATAGAGATAAGGTTGGGCGTAATTTGTGACACCTCATCCGTCGCGGCTATGCCGCGACGCCTTCTCCTTTGAGGAGAAGGCAAGGGGCGGACTGCGGTTTGACAGTAAGTGGTGCGCAGGTGGGACAAGATAATTCAAAGGAATAATCGGATATGAAATTTGTTGCGCAGAGGGTGCTCCGCGCGCGCCTTTCCGTAGACGGTGAGCTCGTTTCCGAGATCGGACACGGGCTTGTCGTCTATTTGGGGATAAGAGCGGGCGATAACACGGCACAGGCCAAAAAATGTGCGGACAAGCTCGCCGCGCTCCGTATCTTCGAGGACGAGGCGGGCAAGATGAACAGGTCGGTCATGGACGTCGGGGGCGAGGTGCTCCTCGTTTCGCAGTTCACCCTCTACGGCGACTGCGGGCGGGGCAATCGGCCGTCCTTCACCGAGGCGGAACGCCCCGAGCTTGCGCGGCCGCTCTATGAGGCCGTGGGGTGGTTTTTGGAAGGGCGCGGCGTGCCTGTGAAGTACGGCGTGTTCGGCGCGGACATGCGCATCGAACAGGAGAACGACGGCCCCGTGACCATTCTTTATGAGATTTGAGATAGAGATAATAGCGAGAAAAAGATAGATAAAGAAAAAAGGTAGATAAAGAGAGAAGGAAGGAGAGAAAAGAAAAGAGATAGATAAATAAAAAGAGATAGATAGAAAGAGAAAATAGAGAAAAAAGAAAAAGGTTCAAGATTGAGATAGACGCAAGATAGGTAATAGATAAATGTGAGAGTTGAGATAGAGAGATATAAGGCCGGGCAGATATAAGAATAGAAAAACGGAGATTTCTCCACGCGCTACGCTTGGTACTTCGTGCGCCGCTACGCGTCGGGCGAAATGACATGATTTTATGACGCGGCGGGACATTGAGGATATGGCGCGGCGGGACATGAGGGGCAGTTATCAAACAAGATACGCTCACCGCCTATGGCGGTTCGGTATGAGGGCGGGGCGGCGGCAAGAATGGCGGGGATGATAGAATTCTACCGTCGGTAGAGATAGATTGGGACGCATACAAAAAACAAATAGGAAGAAAAAAATAAAATCGAAGAAAACGAAGAAGAAAAATAAAACAGAAGAAAACAAAAAAAGAAAGTAGAGAAAATGGTGGGAATGGAAGTCGCTCTTCCCGTGAGAGACGCGGAGGCGATTCCGCTCCGCGGGGCGCGGCAAGAAGGGCGGGGATGATAGAATTCTACCGTCGGTAGAGATAGATTGGGACGCATACAAAAAACAAACAGGAAGAAAAAAATAAAATCGAAGAAAACGAAGAAGAAAAATAAAACAAAAGAAAACAAAAGAAAACAAAAAAAGAAAGTGGAGAAAATGGAAGGAATGGAAGTCCCTCTTCCCGTGAGCAGCGCGGAGGCGATTCCGCTCCGCAGGTAGGGGCGGCGGCAAGAAGGGCAAGGATGATTTGATTACAGAAGTGCCGTTTTCGTGCACAAGTTGGCGGAACGGTACGTGGGCTGACAAATTCAGGGTATATCGGTTTTTATGGAGAAAAAGATAGGGTTGAGAAAAATAAGGGATAGAGATAAATAGAAGAGATTAAAGAGAGGATAGAGAAAAAGGTTTAAGATAGGATAGATGTGTGAATTGAGACAGGGAAAAAGAGGTTTTAAGATAGAAAGATAGAGTTGAGAAAGATAAGAGAGTTGAGATAGACAAATATGAGATTTAAGATAAATACGAAAGTTTGGACGGGACGGATAGATAAGAAATATAAGATAGAATGATAGATAAACGGTGGATAGGGAAAAAGGATAGAGAGAAAGAGATAATAGAGAAACAGGATAGAGAGATAATAGAGAGACAATAGAGAAAAAGGAAAAAAGAAAAAAGGTTTAAGATAGATAAGAGATTTGAAGGGGGGAAGAGTATGCGAGTGAACTATTTGGGGACGGGTGCGGCGGAGGGCGTTCCCGCGCTCTTTTGCAACTGCGAGTACTGCCGCGCCGCAAAACAGCGCGACGGGAGGGAGATAAGATCCCGCGCGCAGGTGCTCTATGACGATCTGTCGGTGGACTTTCCGCCCGACGCCTTTTATCATGCTTCAATTCTCGGCGCCGACCTCTCCGCCATCCGCTATCTTCTCGTCACCCATTCGCACATCGACCATTTCAACGCCGCCGATTTTATTCTGCGCGGCTACAAATATTCCCGCAATTTGACGGAGGAATGCCTCGACATCTACGCGAACGAGGAGGTGTGCGCCGTCTTTGAGGAGGCCACCCGCCGCGAGATGCGCGCAGACGTGCGGGAAAAGATCTGTTTGCACCCCGTGGGCGCGTTTGAGGAACTTTGCTTCGGCGATTGGCGCGTGCATACCCTCGCGGCGCGGCATACCTCCAAGGAGCCCCTCGTCTTTCTCCTTGAAAAGGGGGACAAGCGCGTTTTGCACCTCTGCGATACGGGGCTGCTGCCGGAGGACGACTACGAGTATTTGCAGTGCGTGGG
The DNA here is from genome assembly GCA_947629875.1 of uncultured Clostridia bacterium. GTDB lineage: Bacteria > Bacillota > Clostridia > Christensenellales > Borkfalkiaceae > Gallimonas. The sequence continues at coordinate 5,060 of CANRFK010000054.1, read as the reverse complement.
CGGGGGAAAGCTCTCGCTCGTGACGCTCGACTGCACCTTTTTGTATGAACCGCACGGCGAAAATGCGCGGCACATGGGGCTTGATGACTGCGCCGAAGTGTTGCGGCGGCTCGAAGAAATGGGGCTGGTCGGCAGTGGGACGCGGCGCGTCATTACGCACTTTTCGCACAACTCCGTGCCCTCGCCCGCGCTCATTGCAAGGGCGGAGAAGGAGTACGGTTTTCTTGCCGCCTACGACGGCATGACGCTGGAAATATAGCGGACGCGGGACATAAGGCGCGCGGGGCGGTATGGAGACAAGGGTCGGGGCGGCATGACAAAGGGGATGACACCCCATCAGTCTCGGCGGTGCCTCGACAGCTGTCGTATGCGGGTAGAACCCCGCATTTGGTCGTCGTTCGCGCGGAATAATGCGCTACTTCGTCGCTATGCTCCTACTGTGCGGCTATGCCGCTTGTGCCGCCCTTGGTAGAAAATCGTGCGGGCGGGGCGTGCCACGCTTGGATTGTAAATAATGCGCGCGGGGCACTTACCGCAGAACGCCTCGCACAGCCCACAGGGCTGAAAAGAATGGGCTCCCGAAAAAGATTTGCGTAGCAAAGATTTTTGGGGAAGAGGAGACGCCGCTCTTAAAATAAGCCTTTCGCAAGAAAGGCGCAAACAAAGGGCGCGCGTCGACGAGGTGCGTTCTGCGACCCTCAAGGGGGAGCCGAGAAACGTACTTTTCGCAGACCGAAATTCGGGGGGAGGCGGTGATTTGCGGTTTTTTTGCACAAATCGTTTACATTTGTCGGGAAATAGAGTACAATAATTACGTTACTTCGGAGGACGTATGGGATTTTTTGCCCGTCTGAAAACAATATTTTCCCGCAAAAAGCGCAAGCCGTGCCTCGGCATCGCGCTCGGCAGCGGGGGAGCCAAGGGGATGGCTCACCTCGGCGCTTTGAAGGCGTTCGAGGAGGAGGGCATCGTCTTTGACGTGGCGGCGGGCGCTTCCATCGGCGCGATCGTGGGCGCCCTCTATGCAAAGGGCTATTCCTCCGCCGACATGGCGGGCATTGTGGAGAGCCTCAACCGCAGGGAGTTCGCCCGCAATCTGCACCCGTTCGCCGATATGGAGTTTGCCGAACGGTTTTTGGGCGCCTACCTCGACGGGGACATCGAGCACCTCCCCAAGCCCTTTGCGGCGACCGCCACGGATGGGGCGACCAATGAGCGCGTCGTTCTCCGCGAGGGGAAGATCGCCCGTGCACTGACGGCTTCCGCCGCCATTCCGCCCTTCTTCCGCGGCGTGGAAATGGGGGGCAAAAAGTTGTACGACGGCGCGTTTACCGACGCTGTTCCCGCCGATGTGGCGCGGGATCTCGGCGCGGAGATCGTGGTGGGCGTCGATCTCGGCGCGTTTGCCCGTCCCGAGGAGGAGCGCGGGCTGCTCTCGCGCATGATCGGCTCTGCAATGGGGGCGTTCGTGCCCGTCAAATACACCGAGGACTGCAAGACGCGCGGCTACGATGCCGCGGATATCATGATAAAGCCCGACCTCTCCGCCTTCCGCGCCACCGATGTGGGGCGCCCGGAGATGGAGGCGATGTTTGCGATCGGCTACCGCGCGGCGAAGGAGCAAATTCCCGCCATCCGCGCGCTGATGGACGGGAAAAAACCAAAGGAGAAAGGCAAATGATTGCTTTGACGACGGCGGGGGAATCGCACGGGAAGGGGCTGTTTGCCATTCTCGAGGGGCTCCCCGCGGGATTAAAACTGGATTTGGCCGCCATCGATGCGCGGCTCGCGGCGCGGCAGTCGGGCTACGGCAGGGGCGCGCGGCAGAAGATAGAGAGCGACCGCGTGGAGATTTTATCGGGCGTGCGGAACGGCGTGACGCTGGGATCGCCCGTGGCAATCGCCGTGTGGAACAGGGACTATGAGGCGTGGCGGGCGTATATGGCGCCCGAGGGGTGCGACGGTTCGGCGAAAAAGCTCACCGCCGTGCGGCCGGGGCACGCCGATCTGGCGGGGCTTGAAAAGTTCGGCGGCACGGACGCGCGGAACGTGTTGGAGCGCGCCTCCGCGCGGGAGACCGCCGTGCGCGTGGCCGCGGGGGAAATTTTCAGGCAGTACCTCGCGGCATTCGGGGTACATATTACGGGCTATGTGCGCGGCGTGGGGGAGTGTGTCGACGGCGCGGAGTATGGATTTGATGAAATCGGGGCGGGGCGCTCCCCCGTGCTCCAAATGATGGATAAAGAGTTGGAGAAACGCGCGTGCGCCCTCATCGACGGGGCGAAGGCGGCGGGCGATACGCTCGGCGGGGTCATAGAGCTCCGCGTCAAGGGTTTGAAGGCGGGCTTCGGCAGCTGCATGACCTACCGCGAAAAATTGGACGCGCGGCTTGCCGCGGCGCTCATGAGCGTGCAGGCAATAAAGGGCGTTGAGGTGGGGCTCGGCTTTGAGACCGCGCGCCGCCTCGGGAGCGACGTGCACGACGAAATTTGCACAGATGGGGTGGGGTTTTCGAGAAAAACCAACCGCGCGGGGGGCATCGAGGGCGGCATGTCCAACGGCGAAGAGCTCGTGCTCCGCGCCGCGATGAAGCCCATTCCCACCCTCATGAAGGGGCTCTCCACGGTGGACGCGGAGACGATGCAGGGGGCGCGCGCTGCGGCAGAGCGGAGCGACGTGTGCGCGATTTCCGCCTGTGAAGTGGTGCTCGAGGCCGCGCTGTGCTGTGAACTTGCCGCCGTCTGCTGTGAACGGTTGGGCGGCGACAACATGGAAGAAGTCATACGGCGCTACGGAGAGTTGAAATGAGAAGTTTTTCCGTGACGGCGAAGGGGGGCGTTGAGAAGTGCCGCATTGTGTGCCGCGCGCGGGCGCTCTCCAAATTGAAGGAGGCGGTCGGCGGGCGCAGAACGTTTGTGTTCACCGATGAGAACGTGCTACACCTCTACGGGAGGGCGATAAAACGCGCGCTTCCCGGGGCGTTTGTATATGCCATGAAAGCGGGGGAAAATTTCAAAAACCCGCAAACACTGTTTGAATTACTGCAAAAAATGGCGGAGGCCAAGCTCAACCGCGCCTCTGTATTGGTGGCTGTGGGCGGCGGCGTCGTGGGGGACATCGGCGGCCTCGCCGCCAGCCTCTACATGCGCGGCATCGCCTGCATCCAGGTGCCGACGACGCTGCTCGCGCAAGTGGATAGCTCGGTGGGCGGCAAGACGGCCGTGGACTTTTGCGGGGTCAAGAACCTCGTGGGGGCGTTCCACCAACCCGAACTTGTGCTTATAGATCCAGCCTTTCTTCGCACCCTCCCACCGCGGGAACTTCGGTGCGGCTTGGGGGAGATCGTGAAGCACGGCGCCCTCGACGGAGCCATCTTCGACCGCCTCGCGGCGCAGGAAAATTTATTTGATTTGAAGTTTCTCGCGGAGATCGTGCCCGAGAATATCGCCTATAAACTGTCCGTCGTGCGGCGCGACCCGCATGAGACGGGGCTTCGCAAGTGCCTCAACTTGGGGCACACGATGGGGCATGCGTTGGAGCTTGCGGACGGCACGCTCTCGCACGGCGAGTACGTACTCCTCGGCATCCTTTACGAGGCGCGTCTCGCGCGGGCGCACGCCCATTGCGACGGGGAATATTTGGAAGCGCTCGAAGCGCTCTGCCGCCGCGTGCTCGTTTGCGACCCTGCCGCGTTCGACGTGGAAAAGGCCGCGGAGGCCGCGCTTCTCGATAAAAAGAATACGTCTGCGGGGACGGTGGTCGTCGCCGCGCCCGCGAAAAAGGGCGAGTACGTTCTCATCGAACTGCCTTATGCGGAGTATGCGCGCGAACTTGCCCGAATTCGGAGGGAATTATGCTGAAACTTGCCGTCGTCGGGAAGGACGTTTCGGGGTCGGACAGCCCCGCCATCCATGCCTTTCTCCTCGGGAAGATGGGGAAGGGGTGCAGTTATGAAAAGGTCTCCGTTCCCCCGTCCGAGTTTATGGAGCGGGCGGAGGAGCTGTTTTCGCGCTATGACGCCTTCAACGTGACCATTCCCTTCAAGGGGTCGATCATTCCCTTTTTGCGGGAACTGGACGGCGACGCAAGGAAGTTCGGCGCGGTGAATACCGTCGTCTCCCGCACGAAAAAGGGATACAATACCGACGGCTACGGGTTTTTGACGATGCTCGAAAATGAGGGCATTGCGCTGAAAGATAAATCGGTTTTGGTGCTCGGCACGGGCGGCGCGGGCAGGAGCTGCATCGGGAAGCTGTGCGAGGCGGGGGCGGAAGTCTCTGCGTACGAGCGCGACGAGGACAGGCTGTTTGAGGTCTACCGCGCGTTTGGCGGGTTCACCCCCCTCACCGAAGTGCCGCTCATGCCCTACGACGTCGTCGTCAACTGCACGGGCGTGGGCATGCACGACACCGTGGGCAAAACGCCCGCCGTCAACTTTGCTTCTCGCGGGACGGAGCCCGTCGGGGAGCAGCTTTTATCCCTCTGCGGGGCGGCGGTCGATCTCATCTATGTGCCCGCGCAGTCGGAATTTTTGCGCATAGCCGCCGCTCTCGGCAAAAAGACGGTGAACGGCGCGGCGATGCTCTTTTACCAAGCCTATCTCGCCGATTGTATCTTTGTGGGGAGAGAGCCCTCCTCCGCGGAGGCAAAGGCGTTTTGGGAAGAATACGGGAGGACGAAAGCATGAAAATTCTCATTCTGAACGGAGTCAATCTCAACCTGACGGGGCGGCGCGAGCCCGGGGTGTACGGCACGGAGACCTTGGACGACATCAACAGGGAGATCGCGGCGTTTGCGCAGTCCCGCGGGTGCGAGGTGGCGTTCTACCAGAGCAATATCGAGGGCGAACTGTGCTCCGCCGTGCAGAATGCGGAGGGCATCTTCGACGGCATCATTCTCAATGCGGGCGCGTACACGCACTACTCCATCGCCCTGCGCGACGCCATTTCCGCCGTCACCGTGCCCGTCGTCGAGGTGCATCTTTCCAACGTGCAGGCGCGGGAGGAGTTCAGAAAGAACTCCGTGCTCACGGGCGTGTGCCGCGGCGAAATTTTGGGCTT
>CANRFK010000053.1 GCA_947629875.1 uncultured Clostridia bacterium | reverse complement strand
CGAGAGGTTCCGGTCAAAACACGATCTATTGCTTCAAGGCGGACGCGGTCGATACCTATTTCAAATTCAAGGGAGAAGACAGACCGCCCTATTGCGAGGAAGGCGTCTGGTATGTGCAGACGATCGAAAAGGACGGCGAGGGATGGAACGACATTCATTCGGAAACGAGTATCCAATGGGGCAATACGTTCCGCGGTATGGTCGCGTACGACTTCGGGGGCAAGTTCGGCGAATTTACCTACGATGAGGCGCAGGGTGCCTATACGTTCACGGGCGCGATGGAGATCAAATATACCCCCATGGAGGCGATGGGGATCAATGGGGGCTACACCGTTTCCTACGCGACGTTGAAGTTCTCGGGCGGCAAGCTCGCCTACGCCAAGGTGAAAGTGACCAACGGCGACGAGGAAGTCTACAATTATTACGACTACGGCAAGACGCAGGTCGTCATTCCGACGGACGCACAGCCCATGCCCGAGGAGTAAACTCCCCGCATAAAAAACGATAGAACATTTCCCCCTCATTCGCTTGACGAGCATGAGGGGGTTTTGTTATAATATTGTCATGATCAGGGCGGCGGGTTTCTCCGCAGTGCGCAGGGCAAAACCCATTCGGCGGCCCGCGGGAAAGGCAGTTTTTTCGGCGCAGAAAAAACCGCCTCGTTTTATTTTTTCGGAGGTCGTGCCCTCCGCGAAGGGCAAGATGGGGGGAGAAGGGCAAAAGATACACTCACCCGCTACGCGGGTTCGGTATGAGGATCGGAAGAAAAAGGAGAAAACAATGAGAAGAAAGAGTTTGGGGCGCGCGGTGGGCGCAAGTAAGTACCCCGGGCGGGGCATCATCGTCGGCAAGACGGCGGACGGCACGCGGGCGTTTTTCGCCTACTTCATCATGGGCAGGAGCGCAAACTCCCGCAATCGCATCTTCACGGAGAGCGGCGGCGAGGTGAAAACGGAGCCCTTCGACGCTTCCAAAGTGGAGGATCCCTCCCTCATCCTCTACTCGCCCGTGAAAACGGCGGGGCGGGATATCATCGTCGCCAACGGCGACCAGACGGACACCATCGCGCAGTCGCTCGCGGCGGGGCACTGCTTCCGCCACGCCCTCATGCGGTGCACCTTCGAGCCCGACGCCCCCAACTACACCCCCCGCATCAGCGCCATTCTGCACCTCGGGAAGAGGGCGGCGGACTATTCCTACGAGATGTCCATTCTGAAGTGCGCCGGCGGCAGGGGCAAGAAGTGCAACCGCTATTTCTACTGCTATGAGCCCGCAAGCGGCACGGGGCACTACCTTCACACCTATCAGGGGGAGGGGCGCCCTCTTCCCTCCTTTGCGGGGGAGCCCGAGCCCGTGAAGATCGCAAATGGCCTCCGCGCCATGGCGGAGGAGATTTGGGAAAATCTCAACGGGGACAACAAAATTTCCCTCTACTGCCGCGCCGTCAATTTGAAGACGGGCGAGGCGGAGAGCGTGCTTTTCAACAAATACACGAAGTGAGGAGGGCGGCATGAACGAATTTTTCCTGAAATACGGGTGCAACCCCAACCAGACGCCCGCGCGCATCTTCATGGAGGGCGGCGGCGACCTACCCGTGGAGATCTTGAACGGGCGGCCGGGGTACATCAACTTTCTCGACGCCCTCAACGCGTGGCAACTCGTCAAAGAGATCAAGGAGAATACGGGGTGCGTTGCGGCGACGAGCTTCAAACACGTGTCGCCCACTTCCGCCGCGATCGGGAAAAAACTCACCCCATCCCTCAAAAAGGCGTGTTTTGCGGACGATATCGAGGGGCTGGACGAGAGCCCCCTCGCCTGCGCCTACGCCCGCGCACGGGGGACGGACAGGATGAGCTCCTTCGGCGACTTCATCGCCCTCTCCGACGAGTGCGACGAGGTGACGGCGCGCATCATCGCCCGAGAGGTCTCGGACGGCATCATCGCCCCCGCCTATTCGCCCGAGGCATTCAAGATCTTGAAGGGCAAGCGCAAGGGCGCATACAACATCATAAAAATCGAGAAAGACTACGTGCCCGCCCCCGTCGAGCGCAAGCAGGTGTACGGCGTCACCTTCGAACAGGGGCGCAACAACTGCAAAATCGACAAAACGTTGCTTGAAAACATCGTCACAAAAAACAAAACCCTGCCCGCGGACAAGGCCGCCGACCTCATCATCTCCCTCATCACCTTGAAGTACACGCAGTCCAATTCGGTGTGCTTTGCCAAGGACGGACAGGCCATCGGCGTGGGCGCGGGGCAGCAGTCGCGCATCCACTGCACGCGGCTCGCCGCCGGGAAGGCCGACCTGTGGCACCTGCGGCAGCATGAAAAGGCGCTCTCCCTGCAATTTGCGGAGGGCGTCGGCAGACCCGAAAAGAACAACATCATCGACCTGTACCTTTCGGATGAAAGCGAGGAAGTGTTGGGCGACGGCGTTTGGCGGAAGTACTTTTCCGTGCGCCCCGAACCCTTCACCCGCGAGGAAAAGGCGGAATATCTCGCGGGAATTACGGGCGTTTCGCTGGGCAGCGACGCCTTTTTCCCGTTTGCGGACAACATCGAGCGCGCGGCGCGAAGCGGCGTAACGTACGTTGCCGAGCCCGGCGGGAGCGTGCGGGACGACCTCGTCATCGAGGCCGCCGATAAACACAACATGGTGATGGCGTTCACGGGCGTGAGGCTCTTTCACCACTGAAAAGGGAGGATAACCATGAAATCGGACATCGAGATCGCACAGGAAGCGAAACTTTTACACATCGGAGACATTGCAAAAAAACTCGGCCTTTCGGAGGACGACATCGAGTACTACGGCAAGTACAAGGCGAAGGTGGGGCTCGACGTCATGCAGCGTGGGACGAAGGACGGCAAGCTGATTTTGGTCACCGCCATCACCCCGACGCCCGCGGGCGAGGGCAAGACGACGACCACCATCGGGCTTGCCGACGGCCTTTCGCGCATCGGAAAGAAGACGGTCGTCGCCTTCCGCGAGCCGTCTTTGGGGCCCGTGTTCGGCATCAAGGGGGGAGCCGCGGGCGGAGGATATGCGCAGGTCGTGCCCATGGAGGATATCAACCTGCACTTCACGGGGGACTTCCATGCCATCGGCGCCGCCAACAACCTGCTCGCCGCCATGCTCGACAATCACATCTTTCAGGGGAACGCCCTCCGGATCGACCCCGAACGCATCACGTGGCACCGCTGCGTGGATATGAACGACAGGCAACTCCGCTACGTCGAGGACGGCCTCGGCGGCCCCAAGTCGGGCGTGCCGCGGAAGGACGCCTTCGATATCACCGTCGCCTCCGAGGTCATGGCCATCTTCTGCCTTGCGACCTCCCTCGCCGACTTAAAGGCAAGGCTCTCCCGCATCGTCGTAGGGTACACGTATGAAGGCAAGCCCGTCACGGCGGGGGACTTGAAGGCGGAGGGCGCCATGGCGGCGCTCCTCAAAGATGCCTTAAAGCCCAATCTTGTGCAGACCTTGGAGGGCACGCCCGCCTTTGTGCACGGCGGGCCCTTCGCCAACATCGCGCACGGGTGCAACTCCGTCATCGCCACCAAGACGGCGTTGAAGCTCGGCGACTACGTCGTGACGGAGGCGGGCTTCGGGGCAGATCTCGGCGCGGAGAAGTTCCTCGATATCAAGTGCCGTTTTGCGGGCTTACAGCCCGCGGCGGCCGTCGTCGTCGCCACGGTGCGCGCCCTCAAAATGCACGGCGGGCTCGAAAAAACGCAACTGGGGGTGGAAAATCTCACCGCCCTCGAAGCGGGGCTCCCCAATCTCTTGCGGCATGCCTCCAATATGAAGAACGTGTTCGGGCTCCCCACGGTGGTCGCCGTCAACCGCTTTCCCGCCGATACCGACGCGGAGATTTCCCTCGTCATCGAAAGGTGCCGCGCGCTCGGCGTGAACGTCGTGCTCTCCACCGTGTGGGCGGAGGGCGGCAAGGGCGGCGAAGAACTCGCCCGCGAGGTCGTCCGCCTGTGCGAGGAGAAGCGCGATTTCAAGTTCTGCTACGATGAAAAACTTCCCATTAAGGAGAAGATCGCCGCCGTCGCCACCAAAATTTACGGCGGGAAGGGCGTCCTCTATACGCCCGAGGCGGAGGAGGAGATCGCGCGGCTGGAAGCATTGGGCTTCGGAAAAACGCCCGTCTGCATGGCAAAGACGCAGTACTCGTTTTCCGACGATGCCTTAAAACTCGGCGCGCCGAACGATTTTGAAATCACGGTGCGGCAGGTGAAAATTTCGGCGGGCGCGGGGTTCGTCGTCGCGCTGACGGGCAACATCATGACGATGCCGGGGCTGCCCAAAGTTCCCGCCGCCGAAAAGATCGACGTGGATGAGAATGGAAAAATCGTCGGATTGTTCTGAAATTTTCCGTCACCCAACCGCATTCCGCTCCTCCTCGGGAGCCTTCCTCCTCTTGCCCCTCCTCGGGAGCTTACCTCCTCGCGAGCCCCCTCCTTGGGAGGGGGACACAGGGGGTGGGGCTCTCCCCATACCTCCCCTCCCCGAAGCAGTGTATCTTATCCCATGAAACAGGAAATCGGATTTTTGAAAACCGCGGTGAAGCCGCTCCTCGAGTGGTACCGCGAAAATAAGCGCGACCTCCCGTGGCGGCACGAACGCACGCCGTACACCGTGCTCGTCTCCGAGCTCATGCTCCAACAGACGCGCGTGGAGGCGGTGCGCGAGCGGTATGTGGAATTTCTGCGCCGCTTCCCGACGGCCGAGGCGCTCGCCGCTGCCTCCGAGGACGAGGTGTTGAAGGCGTGGGAGGGCTTGGGCTACTACTCCCGCGCGCGCAACCTTCGGAAGGCGGCAAAGATCATCGCCGCAGAGGGCTTCCCCCGGACATGGGTGGGGGTAAGAGCATTGCCCGGCGTCGGCGATTACACGGCGGGCGCAATTTGCTCCGTCGCGTTGGGGCTCAAGACGCCCGCGGTTGACGGAAACGTTTTGCGCATTCTCTCCCGCCTCTTCGCCGATGAGAGCAATGTGGACGGCACGGCCGTGCGCAAGGCATACTCCGCCGCGCTTGCCGCCGTCTACCCCCCCGAGGCGGGCGAATTTACAGAGGCCCTCATGGAACTCGGCGCCATTGTGTGCGTGCCGGGCGGCGCGCCGCTGTGCAACGCGTGCCCGTGGAGGAAGCTGTGCCGCGCCCACCTTGCAGGCAGGGAGGAGGACTTTCCCGTCCGCGGCGAAAAAAAGGCGCGCAAAATTGTGGAATTAAACGTTTTCGTGTTGAAGTGCGGGAACAAATATGCCCTCCAAAAGCGCGGAAAGGGCTTGCTCGCGGGGCTGTGGGAATTTCCGAATTTTGAGGGCGACGCGCCCGAAATCGGCAAAACACTGTTAAAAAAGACGGCCAAGCACGTCTTCACCCACATCGAATGGCGCATGACGGGCTACCTCATCGAGGTCGAAAAAGAGGCGCCGTGCTACGTCTGGGCGACGGCGGAGGAGATCGGCAAAACGTATGCCGTTCCCTCGGCATTCAAGGCATTTACGGAGTGGCTCCGATAACCGTGTATCATATACTGTGCGGGGGAGAGACGGGATGAACGCATTTATTGCCTATAAGTTCGGCAGACGGTACGGCTATGTGACGCTCCGCTATATCGCCACGATTTTTTTCTTTATTTCGCAACTTGCGACCTTTATCACTGTCTCCCACTATATCGATGTCGCCACGCGGATCCTCGGAGACGTGACGGCTCCCGTGGGCATTGGGGAACTCATTGTCGATCTGTATCATGATTTTTCGCTGCTCAAGATCACGGGCTCGTGGGGCGTTGTGCTCGCCGTGATGCGCGCCTGCGGGAGCCTCGTCATTCCGCTCTACTTCGTCTCGATCATCTCGTTCGTGCTCAACCTCAACCGCGATTCCTGCGGCAATCTCACCATGCGCAACGCCTTTCTCGCGTTTGTGTTCTTCCTCCTCGAGATCTTTGTGCTCGTCATAGTGATGTTCCTTGTCTCCTTCATCGTGACGCTCCTGTTCAATTTGCTTTCCGCGGAGTATCCCACCGTTACGGGATTGTTGGATAAACTCAACGGCATTTTGAGCGCCATCGATGTTGAGATCCACGGCGCGAACATCTCCGAACTCGGATCGGTGCAGACGCTCCTGTGGTATCTTGCAGTCGGCTTTCTCTTCGAGAGGTTCCCGTCCTTCAACGTCTTCCTTGACATGTTTCTCTGCCTTACGACGTGCTTTTTTCTCTGTATGCGTCCGAAATGGGCAAACACCCGCGGAAAATTGCTTGTGTTCCGTCTCTTTGGACTCCTGCCCGTCGGATACATCATCGCGTCGTTTGTGCTCAACGGCCTCATCCATAGCGGGCTCTTGGAAGTCGTCGTCGAAGTGCGCATGGCGCTCCCCGTGCGCTCCATTCTGTACTATTTCTTCCTCGCGCTCATCATCATCTGCCACCGCATGTCGGAGCGTCCGCCCATGCGCATCGCAGAGGGGATGCAAGTCGTGCACAGCGTCAAGAGCAAGATGTACGGCAACGTCGCCTCGCTCGAATCGCGCGCCGACGGGCGCAGGCGGTCGCTCTTTATGGCAACATTTTTGTCCGTCGGGCTCGCCTTGCTCTGTGCGGCCGACTTCACCTTCTCGTTTACTTCGTTCGGCGTGAAGTGGGGGCTCGGCAAGTCATACTATGCCGTGTTCGCGGCGCCATTCCTTTTCTTCTTCGATGCCGAAAAACCCGTCGCAAAGAAGAGATGCTCTGTCTTTTCGGCGTTCTATTTTTTCGTCATTTTTGTGGTGGTCGCAATGTATGCCTTGAAGATCGTTTTCGATTGGAACATCGCCTGAACACGCGGCAAATTTTGCATGAAAAAAGGGCGCTTCGGCGCCCCCGTTTATATATGCCGTTCAATATTCGATTCTTCCCACGAGGTAGTCGAGAGGGACGTTCAGAAAGTCCGCAAGCACGCACAGGGTGACGAGAAGCGGCTTTTCGCCCCGCGCCCAATTCGTGAAGAAGGCGTCCTTTATCTGCGTCTCCTTTGCGATGCGGAAGCGCGTCACGCCCGCCTCCGCCATGATGGCGCGCAGCCGCGGATAGAAGGGCGGGAGTGTTTTTGGCGTGACTGTTTCGCAATTTTCGCTGCGCCCCGCGAGAAAATCGAGGGGACAGCAGAAGAAATCCGCAAGTTTTACGGCGCTCTCAAACGAGGGCACGGATGCGCCCCGCAGCCACGAGCGGATGGAGGAGCCCGCAATGCCCGCCGCCTTTGCAAGCGTCTCCGAGCGCAGTTCCCGCTCCTCCATGAGCTCTCTGAGCCGCTCTGAAAGTTTCGACAAAATCTCCACAACATTCTCCTTTTTCGACAAAAGTTTACCCCAAGAAGTCCGCCATTTTGTTTGCTTTGGCGTGGTTCTTGGGTGTATCATATTGTCATAGGAATGAAGCGCGCCATTCCGAACGGAAAAAAGGAGGAAAAACAATGGAAAAAGAACAGATTTCCGCAGAGGATATCGTATCCGAACTTGTACCGCTGATAAAAGATTATTTTGTCGCGGAATGTCTATCTTACGGTGATACGATCGAGATGATATTTTCGAGCGGGCAAAAAATCAAGATCACGGTCGCGGCGTAGAGGCAAGAACGCGGTAGTGAAAGTGAGGGCACGAGGGCGCCCCCCTCTCCGCGGCAACGCCGCGGGGAGGGGAATAAGGAGGGCGTCTTGTACCACACCCCTCATACCGACCCGCCCGCCGCGCGATGCGCGGCGGGCGGGGAGTGTATCTTTCCAAACGGCCGCCTTCCCGAAAGAGCACAGAGCGGGCGGAAGGGCAGCAAGGGGTCGGAAAAAACGAGAGGGCGGGCTTCCCCGAAAAAGGGAGGCCTTTCTTATTTTTCCGCATTGACAACCGCGCGCGCGTTTGCTATAATAAGGATATGGCTACAAGAGGAAAATTCATCGTATTCGAGGGGACGGACGGCAGCGGCAAGTCCACGCAGATGCGGCTGCTCGGCGAATACCTCTCGGAAAAGGGCATTCCCGTCTATTCCACGCACGAGCCCACCAATTCCCGCTTCGGGGAACTTCTCCACGACTGCATGGCAAAGCGCATCGAGACGAGCGAACACGCCATCGCCGCGCTGTTTGCCGCGGACAGGCTCGACCACATCCAAAACCCCGAGTACGGCATGCTCAAAAAGCTCGAAGAGGGCTACACCGTGCTCTGCGACCGCTATTATTTTTCGTCGCTCGCCTACAACGGCGGATTTGTCCCCCTCGAATGGGTGGAAGAGCTCAACCGCCCCGCCATGCAGCTATTGCGCCCCGACCTCGTCGTCTTTCTCGATATCAACCCCGAGGAGAGCATGAAGCGCGTCGGCCGCCGCGGCGAGACGGAGCGCTATGAGACCCTCGAAAAGCAGATGAAGATCCGGAATAAATTCTTTGAAGTGTTTGAAAAATACCGCGGCGTGGAGAATATCGCCGTCATCAAGAGCGAGGAGGACAAGGCGCGCACGCAGGCAAATATCCGCCGCGCGGCGGACGCGCTCTTTGC
>CANRFK010000052.1 GCA_947629875.1 uncultured Clostridia bacterium | reverse complement strand
CCGAACTCGACGAGGAGATGGGGGAGATCGACGAGACGTTCGACGAAGAGCCCGACCTCGAAGAGGAGGAAGAGGAGGAGTTCGAGAGCGAGGACGAAGAGGACCTCGAGTACGTCACGGGCGACGAGATCTACACGCTTGCAGGCGACGACGATGACGACGACGATGACGACGAAGAAAAACCCGAGGACGACTTCTGATCCTCCTTCGCTCGCCTTGCGGGTAACGCGTCATTCTGAACCGCCGCCCGAGCGCAATGCGCTCGGGCGGCGGTGAAGAATCCCGAACAACGCAGTCCGCCCCGCCCCCCAACTTGCCACCCCTGCGTGGGAGCGCAAAGGTGTTCCCGCAACCAACCAAACTTGCCTCCCCCTCGAGGGGGAGCTCCCGCAGGGGCGATAGGGGTTTCCATATGAAATCAACCATATCGCCTCGCCCCGTGTCCGAGTAACCGCGTCATTCTGAACCGCCGCCCGAGCGCAACGCGCTCGGGCGGCGGTGAAGAATCCCGAACAACGCAGTCCGCCCCGCATCCACCAAACTTGCCTCCCCCTCGAGGGGGAGGGTAGGGAAGGGGTGTCACCGCCCCATTGTCCGCCCCGCCCGCTTACCCCTCATACCGAGCCCCGTAAGGGGCGAGTGTATCTTTTCCCACCGCAAAAAAGCGCCCCTGAGGGGCGCTTTTCTCATCGCGTTTTATTGTTTTTCCCTGTGCTTCTTGTCGTGCGTCGCCGCGTACGTCCGTCTGTCCTTGCCGAGGAAGAAGAGCGCGAGCGTCCCGGGGCCGACGTGCGCCGCGGTGCAGAGATCGTAGAATTCGATGACGACCTCCTTCACGCCGCGCGCCTTCAACTGCTCCGCGAGGGCATTGGCGTCGTCCTCGCAGTCGGCGTGGGCAATGGCAACGGTCTCCAAATCGGGGTCGGCGTAGTCGTCGAAGGCCTTCAAAACGGCGGAAAGGGCGCGGCGGCGGCCGCGTTCCTTGCCGAACAGCACGAGGTTGGCGGGCACATCGCCGCTTGCGCGGATGAGGGGCTTGATGTTGAGAAGGTTGCCCGCAAACGCGAGAATGGCGTTCACCCGCCCGCTCTTTCTCAAATATTTGAGGTCGTCCACCGTGAGATAACTGTTGAGTTTGTAGCAGTTCTCGTCGAACCACGCCGCGCACGCTTCCAGACTCTCGCCGCGCTCCCGCATACGGGCGATAAAGAGGGCGAGAAGCCCCTGCCCGAGCGACGCGTTCTGGCTGTCCCGTACCACGATCTTGCGGTCGGGGTAGAGGGCGGCAAGTTCCCGTTGCGCCTTCACGGCCTCCGCGTTGGTGCCGCTGAGTTTGGAGGCGATGGTCAAGAGGAACACATCGCGCCCCGCCTTCAACGAGGGCTCCATGGCCTCCTTGAAGATCTCCTTACCCACGAGCGAAGTTTTCGCTTCCGTGCCCTTGCGCAGGTCATCGTAAAACTTGCGCGCGAGGGTGCGGAAGGGCACGCCCGGATCGTAGGTGCTGTGCACCGTCCCCCCCATCACATAGGAATAGGGGATGACGGTAATGCTGTACTTTTCAATGTATTCATCGGGTAGATTGACGGAAGAATCCGAAATGATGTCGAACATACGCGTACCTCCTGACGCTACTTTATATATACCCAAATAGTTTATCATCTTAACCGTAAAAGCGCAACGAAATTTTTTTCTTTCGGGCGATACCCTTTCCCGCGCGGGCGATACCGTTCTCCCGCACCGCTCTACTTGAAAAATTTTTATCTACCGTGGGTAGAAATGCCCCAAACGCATATTCCTTTCGTCCCTTTCATAGAATACAGCGCGGAACACGAAAAATGCGGAGAACGTTTTCGCGGAAATTCGGCAGGGTTCGACCGATTTCTCCGATTTTTTCTGCTCTCACTATGATATGATACGGGTGTTGCAATGCGGTTTATGATTTTTCGGTTGAAAACCGTGCTCATGGCGGCGGCTCTTCTTGCGGTGTTTGCGGGGTCGGTGCTTCTTGCGGGCGCAACGGACGCCGCCTCGGTCTACGGCAGCGTGGCGCGGTCGCTTCCCATCTACAATGTGGAGCGCGCCGACAACAAAATTTCCATCTCGTTCGACTGCGCGTGGGGGGTGGACTACACCGACAGCCTCCTCGAAACGCTGGAAAAATACGATGTGCACGCCACGTTCTTCGCCGTGCAGTTCTGGACGGAGAAGTACCCCGCGTACGTCAAAAAAATTTCGGCGGCGGGGCACGAGATCGGCACCCACAGCGCGACCCATCCCTACATGTCCCGCCTCTCGGAGACGGAGATCCGCGCGGAGATGACGAGCTCCATTTCCGCCATCGAAAAGCTCACGGGCAAGAAAGTGGAACTTTTCCGACCCCCGTATGGCGATTATGACAATCTTCTCATCGACACGGTCAACGCCATGGGCGTCTATCCCATCCAGTGGGACGTCGATTCCCTCGATTGGAAGGATCTCACCGCCTCGGATATCCTCGCCCGCATCACCGAGCGGGTGAAGAGCGGCTCCATTATTCTCTGCCACAACAACGGCCTGCACACGGCGGAGGCGCTGCCGCTCGTCATCGAGGCGCTCCGCGCAAAGGGGTTCGAGTTCGTGCCCATCGGCGAGCTCATCTACCGCGAGAACTACCGCATCGATGCCGCGGGCAAGCAGATCCCGAACGCAACGTAACATCAAATCAAAATCACGCAATGAAACACACGGAGGTTATTATGGACTACAATACGGAAAAAAACAACAGGGTCTTTCTGATGGGGGAGATCGTCTCCGAGGCGGCCTTTTCCCATGAAGTGTACGGCGAGGGCTTCTACGAATTTTACGTGCAAGTCCTGCGTCTCTCGGGGCAGGCGGACGTCCTGCCCGTCACTGTCTCCGAACGGCTCATCAAGGGGCACGATCTCAAAGTGGGCAGTACGCTGTGCGCCTTGGGGCAGTTCCGCAGTTACAACAAGTTGGAGGGGGGAAGGTCGCGGCTCATGCTCACGGTGTTCGTCCGCGAAATTGTGGAGGCCGCGCCCTCCAAAAATCCCAACAGCATCGTGCTCTCGGGGTACGTCTGCAAGCCGCCCGTCTACCGCACCACGCCCTTCAACCGGGAAATTGCCGATCTTCTCCTCGCCGTCAACCGCGCCTACAACAAGTCGGACTACATTCCGTGCATCGCGTGGGGGAGAAACGCGCGCTTCGTGCAAAATCTCAAGGTGGGGGACAGGCTCGCCCTCTCGGGCCGCATCCAGAGCCGCGAATACCAGAAGCGGCTTTCCGAGGAAGAGACCGTCACCATGACGGCATACGAGGTCTCCGTCTCCAAACTCGCGGCGTTCGACGAGGGCGACGCCTTCGATCTGGACGGCGAGTTCGACCTCTACACCGCGCAGACCTCTGCGGAATAGCCCGCAGTTTGGCGGAATAACATTCGCCCCCCTCACCCCACCCGCAGTTCGGCAGAACACCCGCCCCCTCGGCTGCCCCCTTTGAAGGGGGCGGCTCCGCCGCAGGCGGTGGTGGGGGTTGATTTCCCAATCCACCCCGCCTCACTCATACCGAACCGAGAGCCCGCACTACAATCATGTCATTTCGAGCAGGCGCCCGCGGCGCTACAGCCGCGGGCGCCGTCGTCGAGAAATCTCTACCTCATTATCTCGCTGAACCTTCCGCCCCATTCCTCATACCGACCCCCGCAGGGGGTGCCCCGTCTTTGCCCCCTCCGCGGGAGCCTTCCTTGGGGCATTCGGGAAAAGGCGACCGTATGATGTGTGGAGCCTTTTACCGAAGGGGGGGGGTAGGGGGGTGGGGCAATCCCTATGCCGCCCCGCGCAGGGGTAAACGCGTCATTCTGACGGGAGTGCAGCGACCGCCCCGCGCGCACGATTTGTCTACTAAGCGCGGCACGAACCGTAGGCGAAGTAGCGTATCTTCCCCAAACGCAGTCCGTCCCCTTGGCTCCCCCTTTTGGGGGAGCTCCGCCGCAGGCGGTGGTGGGGGTTGATTTCCCAATCCACCCCGCGCCCCTCATACCGAACCGAGAGCCCGCGCTACAATCATGTCATTTCGAGCAGGCGCCCGCGGCACAGCCGCGGGCGCCGTCGTCGAGAAATCTCAAAATGAGATGGGGGGCGTCTCCTTTGTCACCGCCCGACTTTTCCCGCAAAAATTTTTGCCGATTTTTGAAAAAAGTTTGTCATACATCGCCCAAAACGTGAACATTTCATGCTACAATGGGAGTATGAAAAATATCATAAAAAATTTAATGAAACTTTTCCGCCGTATTGCATCCCACGCCGCCGCGCGCAAAAAAATTTCCTTCCCCGCGGGCGCGCGCAGTTCCCCCATAGGGGGAACTGCGCGCGCCCGCGGGGAAGGAAAAAGAAAATGTTATCAAAAATATTGCAAATTCAATTCCGCAAAAATTCCCGTTCGGAAGCGGTGCAAATTCCGCGCGGAAACGCGGGGATCTTTTCGATAAACAAGCAAAGTTATTTTACTTGACAACGCCGCGGAAAGAGCGTACAATGTTGAGCAAATACGGAGGTAAAAAACCATGGAGAAAAACAAAACGGCAGTTCTCGTTGTGGATATGCTCAACGACTTTGTGACGGGCGCCCTGAAATGCGACAGAGGGCTCGCCATCGTTCCCAAGACGGCGGAACTCGTGAAGGGCGCAAGATGCGCGGGCGTGCCCGTCGTGTTCTGCAACGATGCTCACATCAAGGGCATCGATCACGAACTCAAACTGTGGGGCGACCACGCCATCGCGGGCACCAAGGGCGCGGAGGTCATTCCCGAACTCGCCCCGTGCGAAAAGGACTACATCGTGCCCAAGCGCAGATATTCGGGCTTCTTCCACACCGACCTCGATCTTCTTCTCAAAGAGCTCGGCGTGGAGACGGTCGTCGTGTGCGGGCTCCACGCCCACATGTGCGTGCGGCACACCTCGGCGGACGCCTATCAGCTTGGCTACGAAGTCGTCGCCGCCATCGACGCGATGGACAGTTTCACGAAAGAGGACTACGAGTACGGCATCAAATACCTGCACGATACCTACGGCGCCGAACTTATCAAGGTGGACGACCTTCTCTCCCGCTGGGGAATTTGAGAAAATCAAGCAAACGCTGTGCGATTTTAAGAAAAAGAGCCGCCCGAGGCATGCGCCTCGGGCGGCGTTGCTATTTTCACATTACAATCTTCTTGGCGGTGAGACGATTTTCGATTAACCAACCACTTTGTGATATAAATCGTCGAATATTTTTTTGGTTTCTTCATTTTCACTTATATTTTTCATGCACGCGTCCAACTCATTGTAGCTTATCGTTGCAAAAGCATCAAAGAATTTCTTTCCGCGATAAATGGCGCAAGTCTCGGGGAGGAAAATATTCCCTTTCATTTTTTTGTTATTGAAATAATAGAGTAAAGGGATCAATTTCGCGCCCTTTCCAAGTTCACGTTGCAAATAAGCATATGTTTTCAATATTTTTCGATTGATGTCCACAAATTTGCCGGTGTCGTGGTCGTCGTTGTATTTTAATTCTACGTAATAATAAATATTTTCACGCTTATTACGGAACAACACATCGACGTCATGAGTATAATCAACGACCTCTTCGCTTGCGCTAGTTTCATTGATATAGATTTGGCGCAACAGTTTGTTATATTCATCAATATGGGCTGCTTCGCTATAATTTTCCGATTGACACCGTGCTATGTAATCGTCGATTTGCGCTTCGGAAGTTCGGCTTATATGGAATTTCATATTCTTTTTGCCAGAATATTTTTCGATAACCTCGTTCTCCGGATTTCTGCGAAGCACTTCATTAACGACTCGCTCGAGGAAATTGCCGAATTGAATGTTCATGGATTGCAATAACCCACCGAACAAGCGATACTTATAGGGAATGAAGTGCAGTTTTGCGTCGTGCTTTTTCTTCAAAGCGGCGATTTTTTGGGCAGAGGTGGAGTTGGCAATTAATTTGCTGATGGACTGTGTTAAAATTTCGACGATTTCATTCATACAATTTTTTTATCCTTAATGTATTTTGCGCGTATTTCTTTTATTGGGACAAAGGAGTCATTGCGCACGACTTCCCAAAAATCCCAGCCATTGAGACGGGTTCCATCATTTTTTTTGATTTTGCCGATTGCAGAATGAATATCGGTAACAGACCCGTCTGCTTTAATTCCCTTTCCTTCCGCCGTGAGGTATAGATAGGGCGTATGATGATAATAGAGAGGCTCTCCTTCTCGAAAATAGCCCGCCTCAATCATTTCGTTGAATGTTACACGGGGAGGCTTTTGGTCAAAATCCGCTCGTGCGATCTTCGTATTTTCGGGTTGAACGGCGGCGACACGGGCTTGTCCGTATTTGCAATAGACGGGGTTCATTTCAATACATAAATAATCCCGCCCCAAGCGTTTCGCTACTGCGGCAGTTGTCATTGAGCCGCCGAATGGATCAAACACGAGATCGCCTATTTGACTATTGATTGCGATAATGCGGTATAACAATTCTTCGGGCTTTTGTGCGGAATGCAATTTATTGCCGCTATCGTCTTTCAACCGTTCTTCACCCTGACAGACAGATAAGCGCCAAACCGAGCCGAGTTGCTTCCGCACCCCATCGGAAAAATCGCTAAAAGAAACAGTATCGGTATTGAGTTCTTTTGCGGTTTTATAATTAAAGTGAAAGCGCGCTGTTTTGTTTTTGACCGCCCAAATTAAAGTCTCGTGGGCATTATTCAGTCTTGTGCCCTTAAAATTCGGCGTTGGATTACGTTTAGACCATACCACGTCATTGATAAACCAAAAACCCAACTTTTGCAAGGCGTAACCAATCAAATAGATACATTGCATGCCGCCGATCACCCAAAGGGAACCGTCCTTTTTTAACAGGCGTTTACACTCTGTCAACCACGCAAATGTAAATTTCTCGTAATCTTCAAGACTCGTGAATTGATTGTCCCATGCGTCATCGCAACCATCATAGTCGTTACCGTTGACGCGTTTTAATACTCCCTCGACGCGCATCCAATATGGCGGATCGGCAAAAATTAAATCAACCGATTCGTCTGGTAACTTCTTCATTTCTTCAAGTGTATCACCACAAATAATTTGATTTCTCATCGCAATCTCCGCGCTTTGTCTGTGTCATTCTCAGAACGCGCACTTTTCCGCGAGGTAGGCGGCGACTTCGTCGGCGTGCAGGCGGATCTGCTCCATGGTGTCGCGGTCGCGAACGGTCACGGTGCCGTTTTCCAGCGTATCGAAATCGATGGTGATGCAGTACGGCGTGCCGATCTCATCCTGACGGCGGTAGCGTTTGCCGATGGAACCCGCCTCGTCGTAGGTGACCGAGAACTGCTTTTTGAGTTTTTTGAGGAGTTCCTTTGCGGGCTCCGCCAAATTCTTTTGCAGGGGCAAAACGGCCGCCTTGTACGCCGCGATCGCGGGGTGAAAGTGCAAAACGCTGCGCGTTTCGCCGCCCGCGAGGGTCTCCTCCTCGTATGCCTCGGAGAGCACGGCGAGCATCAGCCGATCCGCGCCGATCGAGTACTCGATGACATACGGAATGTACTTTTCGCCGCTCATCGGGTCGACGTACAGCATCGACTTGCCCGAGTACTCCTGATGGCGCGTGAGGTCGTAGTCGGTGCGGTTGTGGATGCCGTTGAGCTCCTGCCAGCCCATGGGGTACAAATATTGAATGTCGCACGCCTCTTTTGCGTAGTGGGCGAGTTTATCGTGGTCATGGAAGCGGAGGTGCTCGGGCTTGAAGCCCAAATCGAGCAAGAACCGCATGGCCTTCTCTTTGAATTCGGCGTAGTACTGCCCGTCGGTGCCCTGTTTGCAGAACCACTGGTGCTCCATCTGTTCAAATTCAATGGTGCGGAAGATGAAGTTGCCGGGGGTAATTTCATTGCGGAACGCCTTGCCGATCTGCGCGATGCCGAAGGGCACTTTGGCGCGCGTCGTTCTCTGCACGTTGCCGAAGTTGACAAATTCGCCCTGCGCCGTCTCGGGACGGAGATAAATTTTGTTCTGGCTCTCGTCGGTGACGCCGCGGCTGGTTTCAAACATCAGATTGAAGGTGCGGATGGGCGTCCAGTCGAACCCGCCGCACACGGGGCAGTGCACTTCGTGCTCCCGGATGTACGCCTCCATCTCCTCGTTGGACATGAGGTCGGGGTTGACCTTGCCCTTGCTATGCGCCTCGATGAGGTTGTCGGCGCGGTGGCGCGTCTTGCACTTTTTGCAGTCCATCTTGGGATCGGAGAAGGACGTCGTGTGCCCGCTCGCCTCCCACACGCGGGAGTTCATGAGGATGGCGGCGTCCACGCCGAAGGAGTTTTCGCTCTCCTGCACGAACCGCTTCCACCAAGCCCTTTTAATGTTGTTTTTGATCTCCACGCCCACGGGGCCGTAGTCCCACGTGTTGCCCATGCCGCCGTAAATTTCGCTGCCGGGGAAGATGATGCCGCGCGCCTTGCATAGCGCAACGAGCTTTTCCATCGTAACTTCTGCCATAGTTCACCTCGCTGTTGTTCCGAAATATTGTAACGTTTTGCGTGGAGAAAGTCAAGCGCATGGACGGAGTTTTGCAAATTTGGCGAGAGGGCGTGCCCTCTCCCTGCGCTCCCCTCCCCGCGGCAAAGCCGCGGGGAGGGGGAGCAAGAGAAGAGGGGCAGCCGAGGGGAGCGGCCGAGAGGGGAGCCGAAGGGGATAAGGTGGGGCAATTATGTACACCTCATCCGTCACGGCCACGCCGTGACCCCTTC
>CANRFK010000051.1 GCA_947629875.1 uncultured Clostridia bacterium | reverse complement strand
CTTGGTTGAAGAAGTTCCCCAACCTCCCGAGCGCCTGTGCGAACAGAATGGTGATGACGACGCAGTCCGCCGCGCGCAGGAAGTTGATCTTCTTCACGAGGCAGACGATGAGCCCTGCCGTGACGCCGCCGATGACGCCGCCGATGATGGAGAGCCCGCCCTCGTGGATCTTGTACCAATCTTCGATGGGGAGCGGCTTCGTCCAACAGAAGAAAAGCCGCGCCATGACGATCGCCGACGGAATACACACGATGAACAGCGTAAAGATGAAATCGGGCGCCATGTTTCTCCTCTTCATGAGGAGCGCCGAAAGACACGCCGCGATGATCATGCCCGTGACGATGCAGAGGGCATAATAGCGGATGTCCAATGTAAAGATATACAACCCCTTTCCGTCCGGGCTGACGCCGAACATGGGATTGAGCAAGAGCGACTGCATAGACCTCTCCTTGTACAAACTTGTATCTATTATAACACCGCGCGAAAACAAAAGTCAACCGCAAGCGGTTGACGGATTTGAGGTTTTTGTGAATTTTACGGAATTTCCTTGTTGGAGGCGGAACTTTCCCCTCTCTCGGGGGCGACGGGCGGCGCAGAGCGGTGCGCCAGACGCTCCAAAAGGGGCACGATGGCGAACAGAAGCGCATAATTGACGAGGCTGTTGTAGATCTGCCCGAGCAAGAAGAAGCGGATCACGAGATAGACGCCGAAGTTGAGTTCTCCGCCGAACCGCTCCACTGCAAGTTCCAACACATCGTGCGGCATATAGAGATCCAAGCCGATAAAATACATGCCCGCCGAGTTGATCCCCGCAGAGCAGAGAACAAGCGTGAGGACGCAGATGAGCGCAAGTTTTACGAACACGCCGCCCTTTTTTTTGATGGGCAGTTTCCAGACCGCCCCCGCGATGAGCGCCATCGCGGCGCAGGAGAGCGCCACCCACCAATAGTACGGGTATCCCATGGAATTGACGAGATAGCCGAGCCCGTCGCCGAGCATCACCGCGCAAAAACCGGGGATGCCCCCCAAAAGAATGCCCGCGAGCACGGAAGTGAGGAGCGTGAAAGAAAACTGCGTCGTCGCAAATTTGATCTCGAACATGTTGCTCACGATGCACAGCGCCGCCACAACGCCGATGTAGGCGACGCGCTTCGCCGCCGTCTTTTCGAGCAGGAAATCCGAAAAAATAAGGCGGAAAACGAGCAGTGTTTTGCGTTTTTCGTGTTTTGAGGAGAACACGAGCGCGAGAAGCGCGAGGAGCGCGAAGAGCGCGACGGCGGCAAGGGAAAAGCATACGACGGAATACCATGCGGGCGCGGCGGGCATGAGCCAGCCCTTCTCCGTGCACAGCCCGAGCGCCGCCGAGATGAGGCCGAGGACGGCGAGCAAAATGCCGATGCAGAGCATGCTGCGCTTATAATTTTTGGACATTAAAAAAACCTCCCGCAGAGAGAGGTCCGTAATTTCGCCGTCATGACAGGGGCAAAGCCCCACCCCCCTACCCCCTTCCCACGGAGGGGGGCAAAATCAGAAAGGCTCCCACTACGTCCCTCCCACAGAGGGGGCAAAATCAGGGAGGCTCCCAAGAAGGGGGCAATCACTCCCCACCGCTTTTCCTCACAAAAAAGATTTCCAAGAAAGGTTTTTTGCGAAGAGGAGGCACGGGGAAGCGCACTTGCCCTTTGCGCTTGCGCGAAGGGCTCAAAGCGGCGTTTGTGCCGACGACGAGAGCGGACGCGCCGCGGCACCGCAGGGCTCAAATTCCGCCCTTTCGTTTGCGAACAACGTCCCGTTTCGCAACACTTTACGCGCCTTGGCTACTCTTCGGGGGTCATTATAACATGCCCGCCGCGGCGACGCAAGAAATTTCAACATAATTTTTGTGAAATTTCCGATACTTCTTTTATGACCCTCGTCATCATCCGCACGGCGATCATCTACGTGACGCTCCTCATCATCATGCGCCTCATGGGCAAGCGGCAGATCGGCGAAATGCAGCCCTTTGAACTCGTCATCACCCTGCTCATCGCCGAGCTCGCCTGCATCCCCATGGCGGACGCCTCCATTCCCCTCTTGTACGGCATCATCTCCGTCGTCACCATCTACGTTTTGCACGAGATCGTGACGCTTTTGGATCTCAAAGTCAAACCGTTGAAGTCGCTCATCAGCGGAAAGCCGTCGCTCGTTGTCAACAAGAACGGCATCGACGACTATCAGTTAAAGAAGAACAATTTGGACGTTTCCGACCTCATCGAGAGCCTGCGCGCGGCGGGGTATTTCTCCCTCGACAGCATCGACTACGCCCTGTACGAATCCAACGGAAAGTTCTCGGCTCTGCCCAAGGAGAACTATGAGGATACGCAGACGTCGCTCCCCCTCGTCATCATCGACAACGGCAAATATGACAGGAAAAATTTGCAAATTGCGGGAATGGGGTCGGAATTTTTCGATGAACTGCTCAAAAAACAAGGTGTCAAAAAGGTGAAAAAGGTGCTGGTGCTCACCGCCGACGGCCAGGGAAAAATCTATTTGCAGGTGAAGGGCGAGAAGTACAGGACGCTTCAAACGGAGTATCCGGGAGGCAAGACATGGTAAAGAGTTTGACGGCGATCGGCATTGCGACGGCGCTCCTTTTGGGGCTCGCCCTCTTTGAATGGTTCTACGTTGCGGGGCAGTTTGAGGACTTCGGCGAAGAGGTGCAGTCGCTGTACGACAAGACGGAAAACGGCACGGCGAATGCCGACGACGCGCGCGCCGTGCAGACTTCCTGGGAACAGAAAAAGAGCCGCCTGCACGTGTGGATCCCGCACAACGACGTCAACAAATTGGACGACTACATGGCCGAGGCGGTGCGGCTCATCGGCGAAAAGGAGTACCCGCTCGCCCTCGCCAAGTTGGAAATTTTGCTGCACCTCTCGGAGTGCATTCCCGGCACCTACCGCCCCGAAGTGGAAAATATCTTCTGATAATCTTGTTTGAAAGCCGCCCGCGGGCGGCTTTTTGTTGCGGGAAAGAACGGGGAAATTTTTTAAGATACACTCGTTTGCGCCCTGCAACTTTGCCGCGGGGCGCAAACGAGTGTATGAGGTGACGGCGCGAAGTATATTAAGGTAGAGATCCCTACTTCGTCGCTACGCTCCTTGTGCCGCGCTTAGTAGACAATGGTGCGCGCGGGGCGGTCGCCGTGCTCCCTCAACATGACGCGGGAAACCACGCGGGCTCGGAATGACGCGGGAAACCCCTATCACACCTACGGGTCACTTCTGCACAAGGCATGCCTACGGTGCCCCAAAAGGGGGGAGCAAGTGCGTGGAGCAGAATAACGCGGGAAACCAAAAGCAGGACAGAATAAGGTAGAGATGTCTCCACGCGCTACGCTTGGTCGACATGACAAGTTATAGCGCGGGGCGAAATGACAAATATATGGCGGGCGGGGTTCTTCACCGTAAAAAGTTGCAAATAAATTGACAGAATGGCGCTGGGGATTGACAGATTGGAGTGAGTTTCATATAATAGCGGTATGCAAGCGTTACGCTCAAAAAATAAGGGCGCGGTCATCTGCGCCGTCGGGGTCGCGTGCAACCTGCTTTTATGTGCGGCGAAAATTACCGTCGGGCTCCTCTTCGGCTATGTCTCCGTGACCGCCGACGGCTTCAACAATTTGAGCGACTGCGGGAGCGGGCTCGTTGCCCTCGTCGCCTTCTATATCGCCGCGAAGCCCGCCGACAAGGAGCATCCCTACGGCCACCACCGCGCCGAATACGTCGCCGCGATGATCACGGGCTTTTTTGTGCTTCTGCTCGCCGTGGGGCTACTCCGCGAGGCCATCGAGACCCTCGTGCGCGGCGGTGCGCCCGCCCTCTCGTGGGTCGTCTATGTGGTGCTCGGCGTCTCCATTGCCGTGAAGTTCGGCATGTCCGCACTCTACCATGTTTACGCGAAAAGGCTGGATTCTTCCACCTTGAAAGCGGCGGCGATGGACAGTTTTTGCGACGGATTTGCAACGCTCGCCGTCATCATCGGCGCCGTCGTGTGCCCCTATCTCCCCTCTGCCGACGGCTGGGCGGGCGTTCTCGTCTCCCTCTTCATCGTGTGGCAGGGCGTCAAAATCATCGCGGAGGCGAGTTCGCGCCTCTTGGGGCAGGCGCCCGACCCCGCCCTTGCGGAGCGCATCCGTAATATGAGCCTTTCCGCGGAGGGCGTGCTCGGCGTGCACGACCTGCAAATTTATACCTACGGGAAGGGCGTCTCCTTCGCCACCATTCACACCGAGATGGACGCGAGCCTCTCGATGCTCGACGCGCACACCGTGATCGACGCGCTGGAAGCGCAGGTCAAAAAGGAGACGGGCGTCGTGCTCACCGTGCACATCGACCCCGTGGATCTCACCAACCGCGAGGAATCCGCCCTCAAACTCCAAGTGTGGGAGGCGGCGCGCGAACTCGCCGAGGGGCTGGAACTGCACGATTTCCGCCTCATTCCGAACAGCAATCGCGTGGAGTTCGACGTGGGCGTGCCCTACGCTTGCAGGCGGACGGACGAAGAACTGCACGGCGAGCTCGTTGATATCGTCAAGCGTTTGGGCGACTACGAGCCCGTCATCAGGATCGAGCGCGAATAGAGCCCCGACAAACGGAAAATCCCCGTACCATGTCCGCGGTACGGGGGTATTTTTCTTATTGCCGCAACGGAAACGAGCGCGGAGACGCTCAAAACATACGCATCTGTTCCACACACTTTCCGATGCTTCTTTCATAAAACAAACGGAAGATCTCGCTGTATGTCTTTAAGCCGATTCCCTGCTGTTTCTGCAAGATAAAAAACCGTTCCAGCGGCATACAGTTCCGAAGCGTCTCCCGCTGTTTTTCCGTAAGGCGGACAGACTGTGCAAGTTCTTCAACGGGCGTCGCGTTGAACAGATCGACCATCCTTCGTTCCGTTCCCCCCGCCTCCTGCCTTTCGTCCATGCAGATAATGACGCGAAGGTCGGGGAGGTTGAGATACTTCTCGCAAAGTGCGCGCACACGCTGCCAATCAAGCCCACCGTTCATTGTTCCGAGTTTGGGAAAAGCGACCTCGCGGAGCCCCTCTCCGCGGTAGGTGCGGGCAAAATCGCGGAGACCCGCCTCGATCCATTCAAGTTTGGAGGAATACTTGAAATGCCACTTCGTGGGAAAATTGACGACCGTGTACCCGTCCCCGTGGAAATAATCGACTTTGCCGACGGCGATCTCCTTCCGTTTGCACTTCGCCTCATAATCCTCGTGCATCGCGGGATAGCGGAGCGAAAACTCGAGCGCGAGCCCCGCCCCCATGACGCCGATGCAGTTTACGGTGTTCACCATACAATTTACGCCCGCATTGAAGACCGTGCCGTCATAGTATTCGATCATCTTGCCCCCCAACGGAAAAATTCAAACTTGGAAATATCGGAGACGAGCTTCGGACGGAGCGACGCGCCGCAAAAACTCTTCGCCTCTTCCATATCCTCTTTGAAAGGGAAATATACCCGAACAATGCGGGATACGGGGACTTTTTCGGGGTACAAAAATTCGGCGTTGCGGAGACGCTTGACTTTTGCGAACATACGCTTCCACCTCTCCTTTTTCTCCTCGTCTTCGGAAATATCCTTGCTTTGTTCGGGAAGATATTTGCTCTTCTTGGGGTCTCCCTCCTCAAAAACGCACGCCCAATCGCATTCAAGCGCAATGCCGGCGGACTTCGTTTGATAACTGTGGTAGCACGCCGCGTTTCCGAGAGAAAACTCCACGTCTTTCTCGAAAATCAGCGCTTCATCGAATACGAGGGTGACCGGACGGGAATAATGCGCGTCAAAGTTCGTGGGTGTGCCGAAGCGATAGTAAAAGCGGGCAAAATTTTTTATACCGGTATCTGTGTTACCGAGGACTCTGAGATCTGCCCTGTCGATGAATCTTGCACCTGCATTTTTGAGATCGGTTCTGGATCGCAGATATCCGCTCTCAATGATTTTGCGGAAGTTTTCAAACTCCGTCGTGTGTAAGAAACCCTCAAAGCCGTACGATTTGAGCTTTTCCAATAGCTCTTTGCGGCGCGCGAACTCCTCCTGCGCGCGCTCCTCTTCCTTCTTTCGGAGCCTTTCCTCTTCAATAAGTCTCGCCGCTTCTCTTCTCTCTACCATCGGGCGACGCGCCTCCTCCTCAAGAAGCCGCGCCTTCTCCCTTTTCTCCTCTTCTTCTTTCCGCTTTCTTTCCCGTTCTCTTTGCCGTTCCGCCTCAAGCTCTGCGTCGATCTCCCGCTTCAATGTCTCCGCCGTTTCGGGATCTGTCGTGAAAAAATCAAAAAAATGCTCGGCGGAAAATATCTTTTCGGCGTCTGCGAAGGACACGGAAACACGGTTTCCCTCAACGGCGCAGACCTTCCCCTCGCCGAAGGTTTTGTGTTTTACGATAAGATCCTTCATTCTCCTTCCTTCTCCCTCGCCTGTGCGAGCATGAGTTTTATCCTGTTTTCTTGATTGACGCGGGTTGCCGAGGGATCGTAGTCGACGGGCACGATGTTGGCTTCGGGGAAGAGTTTTTTCACCGTGCGCACCGCGCCCTTGCCCGCAATGTGGTTGGGCAGGCACCCGAAGGGCTGGGTGCAGACAATGTTGTCGGTGCCCGTCTCGCACAGCGCCGCCATCTCGGCGGGAATGAGCCACCCCTCTCCCATCTTCACGCCTTGGTTCAATACCTTGTCTGCACACTTGCGCAGGTGTTCAAAGTCGTGCATGGGTTCAAACCTGCCCTGTTTTTTCATGAGGGCAATGAGTTTTTTCTGCTTTTTGCGAAGATATCGGTAGACAATGCGGAACACGAAGGCGCGGCCGCGGTGCGTGCCGTACAGTTTGGCATCGTTGACGTTGTTGATGACGCAGTACAGGATGAAATCCATGAGCGCGGGCACGACGGGCTCGCACCCTTCGGAAAGCAGGAATTTTTCGAGGTCGGAGTTGCCGAGCGGCGAGTACTTCACGTAGATCTCGCCGACGACGCCCACTTTGATCTTCTCGTGCCTCTCGACGGGCACGGCGGAAAACGTCTCCAAGACAAAGGATAGATTGCGCTTGAATTTGCGGAACGTCCCGCCGTCGAGCGCCTTTTTCAGCGTTTCGAGGCACAGACTGCGCGCCTTCTCCGCCGCCCCCGCCTCCTTTTCATACGGCACCGTCTGGTTGAAGCACGTCATGATGAGGTCGCCGTAAAAGATGGCGTTGGCGAGGTCGAAGAGGAACGGCATATCGATTTTCAGCCCGTTGCCCTTTTCGAGCCCCGAGAAGTTGAGCGAGAGCACGGGCACCTGCGGGAACTCCGCCTTCAACGCCTTGCGGATGAGGGGCACATAGTTGCTCGCGCGGCACCCGCCGCCCGACTGCGTGATGAGCACCGCCGTTTTATCGGGGTCGTACTTGCCGCTCTTCAAGGCGTCGAGATACTGCCCGATGACGCACAGCGCGGGGAAACACGTATCATTGTGGACGTGCTTCAACCCCTCGTCGATGACCTGCCGCCCGTGATTTGTGAGCATTTCGAGGCGGTAGCCGCGCTTTTCGATGGCGTGGATCAAAAGTTCAAAGTGCCACGGCAACATATCGGGAACGAGAATTGTATACTCGCCCCGCCTTTCATAGGGAAATGTGGGATAATTTTCGGTGAAATCCACCGTCGTCTTTTCCGTACTCATTGCCGTACCTGCTCCCCGGACCGCCTTGCCTGTTCCTCGATGGCGGCGAGCATGGAGCGGAGCCTGATCTTCACGACGCCGAGCCCCGCGATCTCATCGATCTTGATCTGCGTGTACAGCTTGCCGCAACTTTCCAGAATGGCGCGCACCTCGTCCGTCGTGATGGCGTCGATGCCGCACCCGAAGGAGACGAGCTGCACGAGGTTGACGTTTTTATGGCGCGTCGCATACTCCGCGGCGCGGTAGAGGCGGGCATGGTACGTCCATTGGTTGAGGACGTTGACCTTCACGAGGTTGCCCTCCTCAAACACGGCGTCCTCCGAGAGCACGGCGATCCCCAAAGAAGTGAGCAGTTTGTTGACGCCGTGGTTGATCTCGGGATCGACATGGTACGGCCTTCCCGCGAGGATGACGACCTGCTTCCCCTCGCGCTCCGCCTCGGCGACGACCCTTCTCCCCTCCTCCACGACCGCGGCATGGTATGCCTCCATGCGGCGCATGCCCTCGCGGAACGCCCTCTTTACAAGGGACGCGGAGAGCTTATATTTTTTGAGGGCGCGGCAGAGCGTCTTTACCGTCGCCTTCTCGCTGTTGGGGTCGATGTACGGCATGACGAGGTTGTCATCCGTGAGGCGTTCGTTGTTTGCCTTCAAGAGCTCGGGATAGTACGCCACGACGGGGCAGTTGTAGTGGTTGACGCTGTCGTGCTCGTCCAAATTGTAGCTCTCGCAGGGGTAGAAGATGAAGTCCACGCCCCTGTCGAGCAGGCTCTCGATGTGCCCGTGCATGAGTTTTGCGGGGTAGCAAGCGGTGTCGCTCGCCACGGTGTGCTGGCCGCGGAAGTAGAGTTCGCGCGAACTGCGGTCGGAGAGCACCACTTCAAACCCGCACGTCTCGAAAAAGCCCGTCCACAGCGGGAGTTGTTCGTACATCAGAAGTTGGAGCGGGAGCCCCACCCTTGCGCGGGGGGAGCCAATGGGCTGCGGCAGGGAGAGGAGCGTCTCGTACTTATAGCGATACAGATCGAGCGGGTTTTCGGCAGGCTTTAATCCCGCGCCGCGCTCGCACTTATTGCCCGAGATGAACCGCCGCCCGTCGGCAAACGTCAGGATATTGACGCCGCACTTGGAGGTGCAGCCGCCGCAGGTGACCGACTTCGACGTGTAGCGGAAGTTGTTGAGTTCCGCCTCGGTGACCATGGTGGAAATGAGCTTGTCCGCCGCCGTGTTCTCCTTGGCATAGAGCGCCGCGCCGAACGCGCCCATTAAGCCCGCAATGGCGGGACGGACGAC
>CANRFK010000050.1 GCA_947629875.1 uncultured Clostridia bacterium | reverse complement strand
AAGACGACGCTCGCCCACATCATCGCAAACACCATGGGCACGCAGATAAAACTCACGTCGGGGCCCGCCATCGAGCGGCAGGGGGATCTTGCCGCTATCCTCTCCAACCTCAACGACGGGGAAGTTCTCTTCATCGATGAGATCCACCGCCTCAACCATGTCGTGGAGGAGACGCTGTACTCCGCCATGGAGGACTACGCCCTCGATATCATCGTGGGGAAGGGGCCCATGGCGCGCAACATCCGCCTGCCCCTCAAAAAGTTCACCCTCATCGGGGCGACCACCCGCGCGGGCATGCTCTCCTCGCCGCTGCGCGACAGGTTCGGCATCATGTGCCGCCTCGATATGTACACCCCCGTAGAGTTGCAGAAGATCGTCAACCGCTCGGCGCGCACGCTCGGCATCGCCGTCGAGGAGGAGGGGAGCTACGAAATTGCAAGAAGGTCGCGCGGCACGCCCCGCATCGCCAACCGCCTCTTGAAGCGCGTGCGCGATTTCTCCGCCGTGCGCGGCAGTAAGCGCATCTCCCGCGAGGATGCCGACGCCGCCTTAAAGCGCATGGAGATCGACGAATTGGGGCTGGACGAGACCGACCGCAACCTTCTCCGCGCCCTCATCGAAAAATTCAACGGCGGGCCTGCGGGCTTGGAGACGCTCGCCGCCACCATCAATGAAGATGTCAACACCATTCTCGATGTCTACGAGCCTTACCTCATCCAGCTCGGCTTTTTGGCGCGCACGCCGCGCGGCAGAATTTGCCTCAAAGGCGCCTACGAGCATCTGGGCATGAAGATCCCCGAGGCCGCCAAAAAGCAGCTCTCCGTGTTCGATACGGACGACTGACGGGGGCAGCATGTCCGCGTTTGTCATCGAAAACGGAACGCTCACGCGCTACGAGGGGCGGGGCGGAAAGATCGTCATCCCCTGCGGCGTGAAGCACATCGGGTTTGCGGCGTTCGCCAATTCCGAGATCACCAAGGTCACCATTCCGCGCGGCGTGGAGACGGTCGATGTGAGCGCCTTCATGGGTTGCGAAAATTTGAAGCGCGTGAAGTTCGGCTTCGGCTTGAAGAAGATCTGCGGGTACGCCTTTCAGGGGTGCGGATTGGAGAGCATCGTCCTGCCCGCGAGCGTGGAGGAGATCGACTATGCCGCGTTTGCCTTCTGCGAGGCGCTCAAAACGGCAAAGACGGGGGGAGCCCCGTGCATCGCAAAGGGCGTGTTTCAGGGGTGCAACAACCTTCAAACGCTCACCGTTTGTCCCCGTTGCGAAATTTTGGAAGACCTCCCCGCAGGGTGCAACATCGTGCGGAGATGACGAAAACACCATGAAAACTTCGGATTTTTGGTACGATCTCCCCGAGGAGCGCATCGCCCAAACCCCCGCCGAACCGCGGGACAGCGCCCGCCTCCTCGTCTATCACAGGGATACAAAGGAAATCGAGCACCGCATCTTCCGCGATATCACGGAGTACCTGCACGCGGGCGACGTGCTCGTTCTCAACCGCACGCGGGTGTTGCCCGCGCGCCTCTTCGGGCAGACGAAAAACGGCGGCAAGGTGGAGCTCCTCCTCTTGAAGCGGCGCGACCTCGACGTGTGGGAATGTCTCGTGCGTCCGGGCAAAAAATGCAGAATGGGGGCGGAAATTCTCATCAACAGCGAGCTTTCCGCCCGCATCGAGGGCGTCACCGAAACGGGCGAGCGCATCGTAAAATTTGTGTACGGGGGCGCGTTTGAGGATGTTTTATCCCGCGCAGGCGTCATGCCCCTGCCGCCCTACATCCACGAAAAACTCGAGGATCCCGAGCGCTATCAGACGGTGTACTCCAAGGAGAACGGCTCGGCGGCGGCGCCCACGGCGGGGCTGCACTTCACCCCCGAACTTTTGCAAAAACTGCGCGGGATGGGCGTGGAGATCGTCGAAGTTTTACTGCACGTGGGGCTCGGCACCTTCCGCCCCGTCAAGGTGGACGATGTCGAAAACCACGTCATGCACAGCGAATATTACGAGGTGAGCGAGGAGGCGGCGGAAGCCATCAACCGCGCCAAAAAAGAGGGGCGGCGGGTCATCTGCGTGGGCACTACGAGCGTACGCACGTTGGAGACGGTCGCCGGCCCCGACGGCACCGTCCGCGCGGAAAGGGGGGATACGAGCATCTTTTTGTACCCGCCCTACAAAATGAAGTGTTGCGACGGGCTCATCACCAACTTCCACCTCCCCGAGAGCACCCTTTTAATGCTCGTCAGTTGCCTCTGCTCCCGCGAAGAAATTCTTGAGATATACAGGGTCGCCGTCGAAAACAAGTATAGATTTTTCTCCTTCGGCGACGCCTGCCTCTTCTTGTAATCCTCATACCGACGCCCCATAGGGGCGGAGTGTATCTTCCCCCGAACGAAGTCCCGCCCGCCCCTCTTGGAGGGTAGCCTTCTCTTTGCCCCCTTTTGGGAGGGGCGAAGTCCGTTATGCCCCCTCCTCGGGAGGGGGGTAGGGGGGTGGGGCACAAAATGTGGCACAAAATCCGCAAACCATCATGAATAACTCCTATTTTTCCTTCGAACTTCAAAAAACCGACCCCGAAACGGGCGCCCGCGCGGGCATTCTCCACACGCCGCACGGCGACATTTTGACGCCCGTCTACATGCCCGTCGGCACACAGGCGACGGTCAAGGGCATCCTTCCCGACCGCCTCAAAGCGATCGGCTCGCAAATTATTTTGTCCAACACCTACCACCTCGCCATGCGGCCGGGGGACGAGCTCATCGCCCGCGCCGGGGGTCTCCACAAATTCATGAATTGGGATAAGCCCATTCTCACCGACAGCGGCGGCTTTCAGGTGTTTTCGCTCTCCTCGCTCAACAACATCACCGATGAGGGCGTCAAGTTCTCCTCCCATGTGGATGGAAGCAAGCACCTGTTCACCCCCGAGCGCGCCATGGAGATCCAACACAACTTGGGTTCGGATATCATCATGGCGTTCGACCAGTGCTCCGAGTACGGCTACACCCACGCCGAGGCCGAGCGCGCCATGGAGCGCACATCCAAGTGGCTCGAGCGCTGCTACAATGCCCACAACAACCCCGCGCAGGCGCTCTTCCCCATCGTGCAGGGCAACTTTTATAAAGATCTGCGCGAAGAGAGCCTCAACCGCTGCCTTCCCTTCGTCAGGCACGGCATCGCCATCGGCGGGCTCTCGGTGGGGGAGCCCAAGTCCCTCATGTACGAACTTCTCGACTTCTTGCAGCCCAAACTTCCCACCGACGTTCCCCGCTACCTCATGGGGGTGGGCTCGCCCGACTGCCTCGTCGAGGGCGTCCTCCGCGGCGTGGATATGTTCGACTGCGTCCTCGCCACCCGCATCGCCCGCAACGGCACGGCGCTCACCTCTGAGGGCAAAGTCGTCGTCCGCAACGGCAAATATAAGGAAGATTTCACCCCGCTCGACCCCAATTGCGATTGCTACTGCTGCAAAAATTACACCAAGGCGTACCTTCGTCACCTCGTCAACGTGGGGGAGATGACGGGCGCCATGCTTTTGACCCTCCACAACATTTCCTATCTTCACACCCTCATGAAGGGGCTGCGGGAGAGCATTTTGGGCGGCTACGTCAAGGAGTTTGCCCGCGAATATTTCGCCCGCTCGGGGGAAACGCCCTCCGCGAAGATTGGGTGAAATGTATGGAATTGCTATGACAAGTCAAAAATCGACGCAAAATCGCTTGCCAAAAGTGTAAAAAATTTGTATGATAATTGAGAAAACCGTAAGAAAGGAATAAATCAGAAAGGAATAAAAGACATGATGAAAATGAAGAAAAAGTTTTTCCCCGTATTTTTGGCGCTCATGATGCTCGTGATGTGCCTCTTCGCGTTGGCCGCTTGCGGCGGCGGATCTTCCGTCACGGGCAAGTACACCAACCCGTCGATCGCCACCGACATTTACGAACTCAAAAGCGACGCCGGCTGGTCGCACGGTGAAGAGAAAGGGACATATTCGTTCAATAGCGAGACCAATAAGGTCATTTTCAAACAGGGCGATACCGAGGTCGCAACGGGAACCATCAAGGATGGCGTCCTGACGATCGGCACGGCGACGTATAAGAAGGCGTCCCCCGGCTTCTTCCAGAAGTACGGCATGTATCTTATTTTGGCTGTCGTCGTCCTGCTCTTCATCGTGTACTTCTTCTTCTCGAGCAGGAAGAACAAGCGTCGCCGTCAGGAATACGCCGAGCAGATCGAGGCCATCAGGCCCGGCAACAAAATAAAGACGACGGGCGGCATCTGCGGCGTCGTCGTGGAAGTGTGCGATGACGATACCGTCGTCCTCGAGACGGGCACCGAGCAATCGGGCAAGTCGTACGTGAAGATCGATAAGGAGTGCATCTACCAGACGGATGCCAAGGGCCCCACGCAGATCGCGCGTGAGGAAGCGGAGGCAAAACGCCGTGCGGAAAAAGAGGCGAAGGATGCCGCAAAGCGCGGCGAAGCGCCCGCCGAACCCGAAACTCCCGCCGAAGAGCCCGCGGAAACCCCCGCAGAGCCCGCCGAGCCCGAAACGCCCGCAGAGCCCACAGAGCCCGAGGAAAAGAAGGAATAAGGCATAACGTGAACAGCCTCCGCATACCCATAAGGTGGGTTGCGGAGGTTTTTCTATGGACAAAGCATTTTGGAAGCGCGCCGCGTGGGAAGTGTTCAGGGCGGTGTTCGCGGTCACCGTATACAGTCTCTTGGCGCTCGCGCTCGCCGCGGTGTTCATCCGCGCTTATACGCCGCCGCAGGGCGTCGTCACGGCGGTCAATTGGGTGGTGAAGTGCTCGGGCGTCTTTCTCTTTTCCATGATCTTCATCCGCCGCGAGAAGGCGCTCATCAAGGGCGCGGCGGCGGGAATTTTGTCGGCTTTTCTCACGCTTGCCGTCTTTGCCGCCATCGGCGGGGGAGCCTCCGTCTCCGTGCTCTTCCTCCTCGAACTCTTCGTCTGCGCCGTGCTCGGGGCATGCGGCGCGCTTTTGGGAGCGAAATTGCGCAAAGCATAAAAAAATGCTTGCAAATTCGCGCGGCGTATAGTATAATAAAGAAAAACTTTCAGAGAGGAACAGCCATGATCAAGACGATCGCAAAACCTGCGGAAAAGAAAGTCACGGGTTGCGGTGAGTGCAGAAGCACCTGCCAGTCCGCCTGCAAGACGAGTTGCACGGTGGGCAACCAGTCCTGCGAGCGCATCACGCGCGAACAGAAGATCGAAAAGAAATAATCCGATCTCATGCAGAGCGAGCGGCGGTGTTCCGCCGCTCTTTTGCCGTTATTTTACGAACATGATCCACACGTTTTCCTACCACGACAAATATTACGTCTACGATACGGGCAGCGGAAGCCTGCACGAGTGCGACGAAAAGACGGCGCGCTACCTTGCGGGCGAGCCCGTGGAGATGACCGACGAAGAGCTCGCCGAGATCGCGCATCTCAAAGAGGCGGGGCTGCTCGGCGCCCCCGAGACGTCCGCCCGCCCCATCAAGTCGCATGAGATCAAGGCGCTGTGCCTGCACATCTGCCACGACTGCAACCTGCGCTGCAAATATTGCTTTGCCGACGAGGGGGCGTATCACGCCGCGCGCGAGATGATGCCGCTTGCCGTTGCCAAGGTAGCGGTCGACTTCCTCATCCGCGAGAGCGGAAACCGCAAAGTTCTTGAAATGGACTTCTTCGGCGGCGAGCCCCTCATGAACTTCGATGTCCTCAAAGAGACGGTGCTCTACGCCAAGGAGGAGGGCAAGAAGCACGGCAAAAAATTCCTCTTCACCACGACGACCAACGGCCTTTTATTGGACGGCGAGAAGGCGGACTTTCTCAACGAGGAGATGGAAAACGTCGTCCTCTCTCTGGACGGCCGCCCCGAGGTGCACGACGCCGTCAGAAAGACCATAAACGGCAAGGGGAGTTTTGCCGCCGTCATCAAGAAGATCAAAGAGTTTGTCAAGATCCGCGGGGACAAGCACTACTACGTCCGCGGCACGTTCACGGCGAAAAACCTCGATTTTTCCAAGGATGTTCTCTTCCTCGCCGACGAGGGCTTCGATTCTCTCTCCATGGAGCCTGTCGTCACCGAGATCGACGATCTTGCCATCAAGGAGGAGCACCTCCCGCAGATCGAAAGCGAGTACGAAGCGCTCTGCGACGAATACATCAAGCGCGAGGCGGAGGGGAGAGGCTTCAACTTCTTCCACTTCAATGTCGATTTGGAGGGCGGGCCCTGCCTTCAAAAGCGCGTCTCGGCGTGCGGCGCGGGGAACGAATATTTTTCCGTTTTGCCCAACGGCGACCTCTACCCCTGCCACCAGTTCGCGGGGGAGAAGGAGTGGCGCATGGGCAGCGTGTTTGCGGGCATCGAAAGAGCCGACTTACGCGAGACTTTTGCCACCAACTGCCTGTTCACGCGCAAGAAGTGCGAGGGCTGTTTTGCCAAGTTCATCTGCTCGGGCGGGTGCAGTGCGAACAACTATCACTATAACGGCGACGTCAACGAACCCTACTCCATGACGTGCGCAATGATGAAAAAACGCATCGAGTGCGGGATGCACGCCTTGGCGGAGCGGAAATCGCGCGAAAATTAGACGAAAAAATGCGAAAAAAAGGGCGTTTCGGCTTGACTGCCGCGCGCCTTTCCTATATAATGTAAAGAGTGAGTTTTTCCCACAGGGAATATTCTATGCGGGCTACGCCCGCGTGTCAGGATAGGAGGAGACAATGGGAAAGGTAAAATCGGCGATCTGTCTCGTGCTTGCGACGCTCATCATCGCCGCTTTGAGCTTTATTTGTTTCGTTGCGCTACCCGCGAGTGGCGGCAGCATCACGCAGTTCGATCCCGTGGTCACGTGGATCGATAAGGATGCCAACCTCGGCGTGGAATACGGCGCCAACGATGCGTACCGCGGCGGCGGGTATCTCGCCACGTTTTATCCGGAGGGCGTCATCTCCGCCACGGAGTACGATGATAACCTTGCCAGCATGCAGAAGGGCAGCAAGGAGTATGATGAGTACAAGTCGAAGTACGCGCAGGTCGGCAACCTCTATTACGACGAGAAGGAAAATCTCGACGCAGAGGGGAAGGTGAGCGAAGAGTTCGCGGCCAAGTTCAACTACGCGAAAGAGAGGCTCGTCGAGCGCTACGAGCGCATGCACATCGAAGATCTCCGCATCGACATTGCCGATGACTACATTCTCCGCGTGTTCGTGCCGCAGGCCTCCTCGTCCCTGACCGCCTATACCGCCACGTTCAGCCTGTTCTCCAATATGGGAGATCTCGAAGTGCTGTACGGCACGAGCGACGATGTAGCCGCGGCGACCACGGTGCTTCCCGCAGCGGGCAAGAGCATCGGGGACTATGTGAAGAGCGCCACCACCATGACCGACGGTGCCGGGACGCACTACGTCGTCGTCAACTTCACCTCGGCGGGGAAGGATCGCCTCGCCTCCCGCACGGCGGATGCCGCCACGAACGGGGGCTACCTGTTCTTCAAGGTCGGCGAAGGCACCGTCATCTCGCTCCCCATCAGCTCTCCCATCGAGAACGCCCAGCTGCCCATCAGCAGCACGTCCTTCACCACGGAATACGTAAAGGCGCTCGCCATTCTCATCGATAGCACGGCAAACGCCAAAGTTGCCGCATCCGACGTGTACGAGGGTTCCTTCTCGCTCCATGTCGATTCCGTCGTCACCATGCGCGCCCTCTACGGCGACAGCGCCCTCATCTATATGTATATCGCATTCGGCGTCCTGTTCGTCCTCATGATGGTGTTCTTCTTCGTGCGCTACGGGCTCCTCGGATTTGTACATCTCTATACGTACATGTTCTTCCTGCTCGTCACGCTTCTGTGTATGTGGAGCGTTCCGTTTGTCACCGTCTCCACGGGCACGTATGCGGCGGTGCTCCTCGCATCGCTCCTTCTCTCCGCTTCGCAGGTGTTCGTCTATGAGCGGGCGCGGAAGGAATACGCCTCGGGCAAGACGATGACGGCCGCCGTCAAGAACGCCTATAAGAGCACGTTCTGGCACGTATTCGATCTGCACGTCGTCGTTGCGGGCGTCTCGTTCATCACCTACGCCATCTCCCTCGGCGGGCTTTCGGGCTTCGCGTTCGTGCTCGGGCTTGCGTCGCTCTTCTCGGGCATCTGCGCCTTGGCGCTCGGCAGGTTTATGTGGGCGATCATGATGCGCTTTACCAACAAACAAGGCAAGTTCTGTCATTTCAAGAGAAAGGAGGTGGAAGAAGATGAAGACTAAACGTCCCCTCAAACTTCTGCCCGTTTGGCTGGCGGTCTCCGCCGTGATTATCATTGCCGGCATCATTTTAATGTGCCTGCTCGGTTTCAACACCTCGCCCGACCGCCAAAAGAGCTATGTGTTCGAAGTGCGGTACGATGTCTCGGTGGAGATCTCCCCCGAGAAGGTGGAAACGTTCGAGGATATCTGCGATACCGCGCTCAAAGATCAGCATCTCTCCGTCATCGAGCGGCACGACGGCTCCGATTCCACGGTGGATATGACGGTCATCTCATACATCCTGCCCGCCGACAGCGCCACGGATGCGCTCGGCTTCGCAAAAGAACAGATCGAAAAGCAGGCAGAAGAAAAGTTGCCCGATGCGCAGATCTCCGTCGAATATCACAGCCTTTCCATGGTGGAGGGGCTCTCCGATACGGCGACGTGGCGCGGCGCGGTCGCGCTCACGGTGGGCGCCCTTGTCGGCCTCATCTACATCGGGTTCCGCTTCGGTGTGGGAAGTGCGGTCACGGGACTGTGCCTCGCCGCGCACGATGCGGTGTTCACGCTCGCACTCTTTGCGATCGCGCGCATCCCGACGTACGCCTACGCGCCGCTCCTCTTTGCCGCCATCGCCGCGGTATTCTCGATCGCATTCTGGCTCATAGAGTGCATGAAACTGCGCGATGCGAAGAAGGATCCCGCCCTGCGCTCCATGGAGGCCGCGGAGGCAGTCTCCTACGCGTGGGAGG
>CANRFK010000049.1 GCA_947629875.1 uncultured Clostridia bacterium | reverse complement strand
CCTCAACAACTTCGGCGATCTCACCCGCAAGGATGTCAAGGTGGGCTCCCGCGTCCTCGTGCGCCGCTCCAACGAGGTCATTCCCGAGATCCTCGCCGCCGTCGAGCACACCGAGGGGAGCGTCCCTGTCCAAAAGCCTACCACCTGTCCCTTCTGCGGCGCGGCAGTTGCAGAGGTCGGCGCAAACCTCTTCTGCACCAACGAGAACTGCCCGCCCCGCGTCGTGCAAAAACTCACGCACTACTGCTCCAAGAACGCGGCGGATGTTGAGGGCATGAGTGAGGCGACCCTCACCCTTCTCTACGAGCAGAGAGGGGTGCGCAATTTCTCCGATCTCTACACCTTAAATAAGCAAAGTTTTGAGGGTTTGGAGGGCTTCAAGGAGAAAAAAATTTCCAATTTATTGAGCGCAATCGAGAACAGCAAACATATCCCGCTCGATAAATTTTTGTACGCCATCGGCATCGGCCAGATCGGCCGCGTCGCCGCGCGCGACCTTGCCGAATTCGGCAGCGTCGAGGCGGTCGCAGCCCTCACCTTCGAGGAGCTCGTCGCCCTCGAGGATATCGGCGAGGCAACGGCAAACAGCATCCTCTCCTACTTCGCGGACGAGGAAAACAAAAGGGAACTTGCGCGGCTCGTATCTCTCGGTGTCACGCCCTTTGTCAAGGAGAAAAAGCGGGAGGGCGCCTTCGCGGGAGAAGTCGTCGTCCTCACGGGAAGTTTGCAGAGTATGTCCCGCCCCGAGGCACAGAAGAAAATCGAAGATCTCGGCGGCACGGCGGCAACTTCGGTCACGTCCAAAACGACGCTCGTCGTCGCGGGCGAGAAGGCGGGCAGCAAACTCGAAAAGGCGCAAAAGGCGGGCGTCAGAATTATCGGTGAAGAGGAGTTCCTTGCGCTTCTCGGCGAGAACCCGTGACCCCGCACTTCCCTTGAAAAATTCATGCGGAAGAAATGAGGGGAAGCGTTCGGAGAGAAAAAACAGAGGGGCGGCAGAAAAAAATTGTCCTCCCCCGCCCGCGCGCCATTCCCCCTATAGGGGGAATGGCGCGCGGGCGGGGGAGGACAAAAGGAGAACAAAATATCGCGCGCACACGTGCGTGAAAAAAGTTCGTAAAAAACTTGCCAAGGCGCATGCGCGTGTGATATAATACAACAAAGCGGAAAAGAGAGGGAACGAGATGTACAGCATGACGGGTTACGGCAAAGGCGAATATCGGGAGGAGGGCTTGGAGCTCGTCGTCGAAGTCCGCTCGGTCAACAACCGCTACTTCGACCTCGCCGTCAAGTGCCCGCGCATCTTTCTCTCCCTCGAAGAACACATCCGCAAGGCGGCAAAGGAAAAAATTTCGAGAGGGCACCTCGATGTGTTCGTCTCGTACACCGACCGCCGCCCCAAAGAGAAGGAAGTTTTCACCGATTTAGAGGCCGCCCGCGCCTACGTGGAAGCGGCAAAAGCGCTCCGCCGCGAGTTTCCCTCTTTGCACGATGATTTGAGCCTCTCCTTCCTTCTGCGCCTTCCCGAAGTCGTCAAAACGGAGGAGACCGCGGGTGCGGACGAAACGCTCGTCCACGCCTTGGATGAGGCGTTGAAATCGGCGCTCGAAGCGCTCGCAACCATGCGCCGCGAAGAGGGCGAACGGCTCAAAGCCGACCTCGTCTCCCGCGTCCAAACGATTTCAGAATTGCGCGAAAAAATCGCCGCCCGCGCGCCCTTCGTTGCAACCGAGTACGCAAAGAAGATCGCCGAGCGCGTCGCGGAGTACGTCGGCGGAAAAGTGGATGAGACGAGAATTTTAACGGAGGCCGCCATCTTCGCCGATAAGTGCAACATCGATGAAGAGCTCACCCGCCTTTCTTCGCACATCAAAGAATTTTATTCCATCGCGGAGAGCCGCGAGCCCGTCGGCAGAAAGCTCGATTTCCTCATTCAGGAATTCAACCGCGAGTGCAATACGATTTGCAGCAAATCCAACGATAAAGAGGTCACCGCCGCCGCCCTCGAAATGAAGAACGAGATCGAGAAGGTGCGCGAGCAGGTGCAAAATTTGGAGTAACCGATGAAGGGCGTCATTTTCTGTATTTCGGGACCTTCCGGCGTCGGCAAGGGCACAATCGTAAGTGAACTCATGGCACGCGACCCCACGCTCGCGCTCTCCGTCTCTTGCACGACGCGCGCACCCCGTCCCGGAGAGAAACACGGCGTGCACTACTTCTTCATCACACATGAAGAATTCAGGCGGAAACTTCAAAACGGCGAATTTTTGGAGTACGACGAGCACTTCGGCAACTACTACGGCACCCTCATCGACTACGTGCAAAAGCGCGCCGATGAAGATAAGGCGGTCATTTTGGAGATCGACGTCGTGGGCGCCTTCAAGGCAAAGGAATATTTCGGGCGTACGCGCAAGGTCATCAACATCTTCATCATGCCGCCGTCGCTCGAAGAGCTCGAAAACCGCCTGCACCGCAGGGGTTCGGAGAGCGAGGAACAGCTCGCGGCGCGCAGGGAGCGCGTGAAATTCGAATACAAACAGGCGGATAAGTTCGACTATATCGTCCTCAACGACGAAGTCCCCCGCGCGGCCGAGGAGATTCTCGGCATCATCAGAAAAGAAAAAAATAACCAGTGAGGTAACAATATGATAAACGAACCTTCGGTAGACGCGCTCGTTCGGAAACTCGGCTCAGAGGAGGAACCCGCAAGCCGCTACGAGCTGTGCATCGTCGTCGCCAAGCGCACGCGCCAGATCATCGAACAGATGCAATCGACGGGCGCAACGGAGCTTCCCGGCAAGCAAAAGGAGATCGTGGTCGCCTGCCAGGAAGTGATGAACGGCAAGGTCAAGAGCGTAAAGGATTAAGTGGCTCCCCGCAATCGCGGGGCGCTTTTCTATGGATATGGTAGCGGAAGTCATCGTGGATATCGCGCACAGCGACGTCGATAAAATTTTCGACTACGTGTGCGATTATGAAATTGCAGTGGGCACCCGCGTCGCCGTCCCGTTCGGAAACGGAAGGGGAACGACGACGGGCTTTGTCATACGCTTGAAATCCTCGACGGACATCCCGCCCGAAAAACTCAAAAAAATATATCGCCCGCTCGATGGATTTCCCGCCATAAACGAAGAATGCCTCGCGCTCGCGAAGAAAATCGCAACGCGCTACCGCGTCCCGCTCGCGCTCTCTCTTCGGCTCTTTCTGCCCGCCGAGATGCGCACGGGCAAGGTGAGCGAGGCGTATAAGACGTACGCGCGGCTCACGGGCGACCCCGCGGAAGTTCCGCCCAAGGCCAAGGCCCAGCGCGCCCTCGCCGAATTTTTGCTGGAACACGGCGAGCAGGAGGCCTCTGAACTTCGCAAGAAATTCGGCGCGGCGGTGAACGCGCTCGAAAAAAAGGGGCTTCTCGTCCTCGAAAAAAAGCGTAAGATGCGTGATCCCTACGGCGGCAAGCGCGGCGAGCAGGCGGAGCACATTTTGACGCCCGCGCAAAGGGAAGCCGTCCGCCGCATCCAAAGTACAGAAAAAACGGTGACGCTCCTCCACGGTGTGACGGGGAGCGGCAAGACGGAAATTTATCTGACGCTCATCGCGGAGCAGTTGAAGAAAAATAAGACGGCGCTCTTTTTGGTGCCCGAAATTTCGCTGACGCCGCAGATGCTCTTCCAACTCCGCTCGCGTTTTCAGAGCGAAGTCGCCATTCTGCACAGCGGCCTCTCGGCGGGGGAGCGGTTCGACGAGTGGGAGCGTCTCCGCTCGGGCGAGGCGAAAATCGCCGTCGGCGCGCGCTCGGCAGTCTTTGCGCCCGTCGAAAACATCGGGCTCATCGTCATCGACGAGGAGCACGACGGCAGTTATTCCTCGGAGAGTTCGCCCCGCTACAACACGTTTGATATCGCGCTCCTGCGCGCAAAATACAACGGCTGCAAGCTCGTTTTGGGAAGCGCGACGCCCGCGGTGGAGACCTACCGCCGCGCAAAGGAGGGGGAGTTCGAACTCATCACCCTGCCCGACCGCATCAACGCCCGCCCGCTTCCCACAGTGCGCCTCGTGGATATGCGCAGAGAAGTGCGTCGCGGCAATCCCTCGCCCTTCTCCGCCCTCCTCAAAGAGCGGCTGGAAAGCTGCCTTTCAAGCGGAAATCAGGCGATTTTGTTTCTCAATCGGCGGGGCTACTCGCAGACGGTGATGTGCCGCGATTGCGGGAACGTCATCAAGTGCGAGCACTGCGACGTGGCGCTCACCTATCACAGCGAGGAGGATTGCCTCAAATGCCACTACTGCGGCGCGCGCTATAAGATGCCCGAGGGCTGCCCCGACTGCGGCGGCAAGCACATCCGCTATGTGGGCACGGGCACCCAGCGCGTCGTGGGCGAACTCAAAAAATTGTATCCCAAGGCGCGCATTTTGCGCATGGATATGGATACGACGAGCGGCAAGGAGGGGCACTACAAAATTCTGAAAGAGTTCTCCGACCGCAAGGCGGATATTCTCGTCGGCACGCAGATGGTCGCCAAGGGGCACGACTTCCCCGCCG
This sequence comes from uncultured Clostridia bacterium, assembly GCA_947629875.1. GTDB lineage: Bacteria > Bacillota > Clostridia > Christensenellales > Borkfalkiaceae > Gallimonas. The sequence continues at coordinate 4,588 of CANRFK010000049.1, read as the reverse complement.
TCACTTTGGTGGGCATTCTCGATGCCGACATGGGGCTGTACTTCCCCGACTACCGCAGCGGCGAGCGCACCTTCCAGCTCGTGACGCAGGTCGCGGGCAGAAGCGGCAGGGCGGAGGAGAAGGGCGAGGTCGTGCTTCAAACCTACGACCCCGAGAACGCCATTCTGCGCTACGCCGCCGCGTACGACTACGCGGGCTTCTACGAGCACGAGATCTCCATGCGCGCGGCGACGAGTTTCCCGCCGTTCGCCAAGATCGTGCGCGTGATGGTGACGGGCGAGGACGAACAGGAGACGCTTGCCTGCCTCAAAGAGGTATACGGCTCCCTCTCGGAAATTTACGGCAAAAACGCCGACAAATTTTTGTTCTTCAACCGCATGCACGCGCCCGTCAAGCGTATCCAGAACAAATACCGCTATCAGGTGCTCATGCGCCTGCTCCAAGGCGCGCCGCTCGCCGAAATTTACGATGCGGTCGCCGCGGTCAAACATAAAAACGTGCTCTGCTACGTGGAAGAAAATCCCGGCAATTTGAGTTGAGGTAAGAGATGATACGAGAAGTGGTGCAGGTGGGCGATCCCGTCCTCCGCAAAAAATGTGAAAAGGTGACGCGGTTCGACGGAGAGCTTTCCGCCCTCCTCGACGACATGAAGGAGACCCTCAAAAAGGAGGAGGGCGCGGGTCTTGCCGCCCCGCAGGTGGGCGTGCCCATCCGCGCCGTCGTCGTGGACGTGGAGGAGGGCTACTTTGAATTTGTCAACCCCGTGTTCGTCTGGCAAAAGGGCGAGCAGACGGGAGCCGAGGGGTGCCTCTCGGTGCGCGGCAAGGCGGGCACCGTCACCCGTCCCGACAAGGTGAAAATCGTCTTTCAGGATCGGCGGGGGGATAGGTTTTCCCTCGTTGCGCACGGGTTCTTTGCCCGCGCCATCTGCCATGAGTTAGACCACCTCGACGGCATTTTGTATACGGATAAGGCAACGAACATCAGAGACGCGGAGGATTAAATGAAGATCGTATTTGCGGGGACGCCCGAATTTGCCGTGCCTGCCCTTCGAGCAATTTATGAGACGTATGGGGACGGGCTCGTCGCCGTCGTCACCCAACCCGATAAGCCGCAGGGCAGAAAGGGCATTTTGACGCCGCCCCCCGTCAAGGAGGAGGCGATAGGGCTCGGGGTGCCCGTGCTGCAATTTCCGCGCATCCGCGATTGTGTTCCCGAACTCGCGGCGCTCCATGCCGACCTCATGGTGACGTGCGCCTACGGGCAAATTCTCACGCAGGAAGTGCTCGATTTGTTCCCCATGGGCGTGTGGAATATCCACGCCTCGCTCCTGCCCGCCTACCGCGGCGCGGCGCCCATCGCCCGCGCCATCATCGACGGCGAAAATGTGACGGGCATCACCATCATGAAGACCGAGCTCGGGCTCGACACGGGGGACATGCTTCTCTCCAAGTCCGTGGAGATCTCGGATACAGACACGGCGGACGCCCTTACGGGAAGGCTCGCCCTGCTCGCGGCGAAGTTGATCCCCGAAGCGCTCGGAAGAATCGGGAGCGGAAAATATTCCCTCATCAAACAGGGGGAGGGGTTCACCTGCAAGAAAGTACAGCGCACGCAGGTCGACTTTTCAAAGTCCGCCCGCGAAGTTTCCGCGCTTGTGCGCGGGCTCTCATCCGCCCCCGGGAGCTGGGGGAGCGTGGGGGGGCTCATCCTGAACTTCTTCTACGCCCTGCCCGCGGAGGGAAGCGGCGCGGCGGGGGAGATTCTCTCCGCCGACCCGAAGACGGGACTTGTCGTCGCATGCGGCGAAGGCGCGGTGCGCATTTCCATGTTACAGCCCGCGGGAGGAAAATGTATGGCGGATACCGCCTTCCTCAACGGGAGAAAACTGCAAAAGGGGGTGCGTTTTGACCAACCCGTTCTATGACCCGTACCGCATTTTGGCGCGGGTGTACGGGGACGGCGCGCACCTCAAAATTGCGCTCGCCGAAGAGCCCATTGAAGATCTCCACCGCGCCCGCACGGTAAAGACGGTGTACGGCGTGTTGGAGCACGACGGGTACCTCGCGCTGTGCATCAGGACGTTTGCCGAAAAATCGCCCAAGGCAGCCGTGCGCATTGTGCTGAAAATTGCGCTCTACCACCTCATCTTTCTCGGAAAACCGCGCTACATGGTGACGGACACGGCGGTCGACCTCCTCAAAAAGATGGGCAAAGGGGGCATGGCGGGCTTCGTGAACGCATTTTTGCGGCGGTTCGACGCCGAAAAAGTGATCTTGCCCGCGGGCGACGAGGGGCTCTCTATCGAGAGCAATTTTCCGCTGTTTGCCGTAAAAATGCTGCGCGAAACCTACGGCGAACGGGTGCGGGACATCGTGCTTGCGAAGAGCCGCGGCGTTTCGGTGCGCTTTGTGCGCGGCATGGAGAGGTATTCGGGGCGGGAGCATATCGATACGCCCTTTGAGGGCCTCAAAATTTTCAAAAATTTCGCGCGGGACGAGGGGTTTGACCGCGGCGAGTATACCTTCCAATCGGTGGGAAGCGTGGCGATCTGCGACATTGTGGAGCCGTGCGAAAATTTGCTCGACGCGTGCGCCGCACCGGGCGGGAAGAGCGTGCTTCTCGCCGAAAAGTGCGGGCGGGTGACGGCATGCGAGTTGCACGCGCACCGCGTTGCCCTCATTCAAAGTTACTGCGCGCGTATGGGCGCGGAAAATGTGATAGCGGTGGAGAAGGACAGCACCGCGTTCGACCCCGCGTGGGAGGGCGCGTTTGACGGCGTTCTCTGCGACGCGCCGTGCTCGGGGCTGGGCACCGTCGCCGAAAACCCCGATCTTCCCCTCAACAAAAAAGAAGAGGATCGCGCGGGGCTACAAGAGACGCAACTCGGAATTTTATCCAACTGCGCGCGGTATGTGAAGAAGGGCGGCGCGCTGTACTATTCGACATGCTCCCTTCTGCCGTGCGAGAACGAAGGGACGGTCGCGGCCTTTTTGCGCGGACACAAAGAGTTTGCGGCAGAGCCCGTATCTTCCCCCCTCGAACACGAAAAAACGGTACATGGGGTGCAGTTTTTGCCCGATAAGGCGTTCGGGGCGGGGTTCTACATTGCCAAAATGAGGCGCGTATGAAGGGCGTTTTGCAGGACAAAAGTTTTGAGGAAATTGCGGAGCTCGTAGAGGCGGCGGGGGAGAAGTCCTTCCGCGCGAAGCAAGTTTTCGAGGGGCTCATGCAGGGTAAAAAGGTTTCCGAATTGCCTGTGCCGCCCGCGCTGCGCAGTGGTCTTCTCGACAATTACGAGGACGAGCCCGTGAGGATCCGCGAGACCTTTGTCTCCAAGGACGGCACCAAAAAATTTTTGTTCCAACTTGCCGACGGCAACCTCATCGAGGGCGTGCTCATGAAGTATAAGTACGGCAACACGCAGTGCGTCTCCACGCAGGTGGGCTGCCGCATGGGGTGCAAGTTCTGCGCCTCCACGTTAGGCGGTAGGGTGCGCGACCTTACGGCGGGCGAAATTTTGGGGCAAATACTCGCCGTCAACCGCGCCGAGGGGGGCAATTTGAAGGAGCGCGCCGTCACCAACGTTGTCCTGATGGGGAGCGGCGAGCCCTTCGACAACTACCAAAACGTCGTGAAATTTTTGCGCAATGTGACCGCGGCGGGCGGCATCTGCATCAGCGCGCGAAATATTTCGCTCTCGACGTGCGGCCTCGTGCCCGAGATGCGGAGATTTGCCGAGGAGGGCATCCCGCTCAATTTGACGGTTTCCCTTCATGCCGTCACCGATGAGGAGCGCGCCCGCACCATGCCCATTGCCAACCGCTACAAAATTGCCGACATTTTGGACGCCTGCGCCTATTATTTTGAAAAGACGGGGCGGCGGTATATCTTCGAGTATTCGCTCATCGAGGGCGAGAACGCCGACTTTGCCCACGCCGCCGCGCTTGCCGACCTGTTGAAAGGAAGGCCGTGCCACGTCAACCTCATCCGCCTCAACGAGGTGAAGGAGCGTAACCTTTCGGGCACGTCCGAGGAGGCTGCGCAGGAATTTTTGGCGGAGCTCACCCGCCGCGGCATTTCAGCAACCCTGCGGAGAAGCATGGGCTCCGACATCGGCGGCGCGTGCGGACAGTTGCGGGCAAGGTATATTTCGTAAAGTTTCGTTGAATTTCTTTTCTTGAATGCGGCTTGAGGCCGCATACTCGCAAATAAATTCAACGAGGAAATCGGCGCTTGCGTCCTCTCGGGTCATCGTCTCGTGCGCGCGACCGGACAGCAAGCGCAAAGGATTGCGCAAATTGAGGGCGCTGCCGCAGGGAAACCCTGCTTCGCGCAGGAAATTTTGTTGCCCCTCATCCGTCCCCTGCGGGGACACCTTCCCCCGAGGGGAAGGCAAGAGAGCGGGGCTGAATATCACAAGGGGAGGATAGGATATGAAAATCAAGATTGCGCCGAGTATTTTGGCGAGCGACTTTGCGAGCGTCGGGGAGACGGTGAAAAAGTTGGAGGCGTGCGGGGCGGACTATGTGCACTGCGACGTCATGGACGGGAATTTTGTGCCGCCCATCACCTTCGGCGCGCAGAT
>CANRFK010000048.1 GCA_947629875.1 uncultured Clostridia bacterium | reverse complement strand
AAATTGAAGCCCGGGGCGACCATCATCGAGCCCACGAGCGGCAACACGGGCATCGGGCTCGCCGCCGTCGCCGCCATGAAGGGGTACAAGATCATCATCACCATGCCCGAGACGATGTCCGTCGAGAGGCGCCAGCTCATCAAGGCGTACGGCGCGGAGATCGTGCTCACCGAGGGTGCAAAGGGCATGAAGGGCGCCATCGCAAAGGCGGAAGAACTTGCCAAGGAGACGCCGGGTAGTTTCATCCCCGGGCAGTTCGTCAATCCCGCCAACCCCAAGGCCCACCGCGAGACGACGGGCCCCGAGATCTACGAAGACACCGACGGAAAGGTGGACATTTTCGTGGCGGGCGTCGGCACGGGCGGCACCGTGACGGGCGTTGGGGAATATCTCAAATCCAAGAACCCCGCCGTCAAGGTGGTCGCGGTGGAGCCGCTCTCCTCCGCCGTGCTCTCCACGGGCGTTGCGGGCTCGCATAAAATTCAGGGCATCGGCGCGGGCTTCGTGCCCGACGTGCTCAACACGAAAATTTACGACGAGATCATCCCCGTCTCCAATGAGGACGCCTTTGCGACGGGAAAGCTCATCGGGCGGAAGGAGGGGGTACTCGTCGGCATCTCCTCGGGCGCGGCGGCGTGGGCGGCCATTCAGCTTGCAAAGCGCCCCGAGAACGTGGGAAAGAACATCGTCGTACTGCTGCCCGACACGGGCGACAGGTACCTCTCCACGCCGCTGTTTGCAGACTGACGGGAGGGGGAGATGAAAATTTCCACGCGCGGAAGGTATGCACTGCGGGCATTCGTCGACATGGCGGAGCACGGCGGCGGCTTCATTCCGCTCAAAGAGATCGCGGCGCGGCAGGAGATCTCGCTCAAATACCTCGAGCCCATCATGCGGGCGGCGACAAGAAGCGGGCTCGCGGAGGCGCAGCACGGCAAGGGCGGCGGCTACAAACTCGCCCGTCCGCCGCAGAGCATCACCGTGAAGGATGTCCTCCTCGTCACAGAGGGGGATCTCGCGCCCGTCGAATGCCTCGGCAAGGGGGCAAAGCCCTGTCCCCGCGCCGCAAATTGCCGCACGCTCGGCGTATGGAAGGAATTCGCCCGCACCGCCGAAACATTTTTCGGCGGCATCTCCGTTGCCGACCTCATGGGCGGGGCAGGCGCCTACGACTACCAAATTTAAGCGCATAAATCGAAAGAATAAAAAACCAAGAAAGGCGCGCCCTTCGCGGCGCGCCGTTTTCTCATATTTTCCCGTGATTGCAATTCACAAAAACAGAAAAAATTTATCAAAACCCCTTGCAAAATAAATTGGATTGGTGTATAATAGAACACCAACCAAAAATATAAGAGGGGAAAACCGAAAACAGAGAGGGGAAAATCATGATAAAAGTGACGTTCAACAACAAACAGATGTCCGTGGAAGACGGCACGCGGGTCTTGGAGCTCGTGGCGCCCAAGGACAGGAAAAACCTCGTTGTGTGTCAGGTGGGCGCACAGGTGAAGGAGCTCCGCTACAAGCTCTCCGAAAAGAACAACGGCATGACCATCAAGCTATTGAACCTGAACAATGCCGAGGCGGGCAAGGCGTACAGGGCGAGCTTGCAGTATATCGTCGCCATGGCGTTTTACAGGATCTATCCCGATGTGAAGATCCGCTTTTCCTACAACATTTCGCGCTCCATCTGCTGTCAGGCGCTCACCGAGAGCTTCAACATGTCGCGCGCGGTGGATTCCATCACCCGTGAGGTGGGGCGCATCATCGAGGCCGACCTGCCCATCGAGCGCGTCACCGTGACGGTGGAGGAGGCGACGGAGATCTACAAGAAGTTCCACCTCGACGACAAGATAGAAATCCTCAAATACCGCCCCGAGAATACGGTGCATCTCTACAAGTGCGGCGAGTATTACAACTATCTGCACAATTACATGGTGCCCTCCACGGGGTGCATCCACAACTACGCCATCACGCCGTACAGCCCCGGCTTCATCATCCAATATCCCCGCCACGACCTCGACGCGCACATTCCCGAGTTCGAGGAAGAGGCGACCTACTGCAAGACGCTGCAACGGGCGTACAATTGGGCGGTCAAGACCAAGACGCAGAACGTGAACGACATCAACCGCATGATCGAAGCGGGCGAGACGCTGGACTTCGTGCAGATGTGCGAGGCGTACCACAACCGCCAGCTCGCCGACCTCGGCGCGGCGATCGAAAAGCACATCAACGAGGTTCGCCTCGTCGCCATCGCGGGGCCGAGTTCAAGCGGCAAGACGACGTTCTGCAACCGCCTGCGCATCGAGCTGTTGTCCCGCGGCATCGATCCCGTCACCATCTCCATGGACGACTACTACTTCGAGAAGGCACGCATCTGCGAGTTGCAGGGCAAGCCGCGCGATAAACTTGATTTGGAGCACATCGACTGCCTCGATATCGAGCTCTTCAACAAGGACCTCTACGACCTCATCAACGGCGAAGAGGTGACGCTGCCCCGCTTCAACTTCAAGGAGGATCGCCGCGAGGAGGGCAAGACCATCCGCGTCAAGCCCAACGTGCCCATCATCATCGAGGGCATCCACGCGCTCAACGAAAAACTCACGAAATCCATCCCCAAGCACCAAAAATTCAAGGTGTATATCGCCCCGCATGCGCAGATGAACATCGATAACCACTCGCCGCTCTCCGTCACCAACGTGCGGCTCATCAGGCGCATCGTCCGCGATATGAAGTTCAGAAATTGCTCGGCTGCCAACACCATCGATATGTGGCAATCGGTGCGCAACGGCGAATTCCGCTGGATCTATCCCAACCAGGAGAATGCCGACTTCGTGTTCAATTCCAGCCTCGGCTACGAGCTGTGCGCCCTCAAAGCGCAGGCCATGGAGGCGCTCACAAAGATCACGGCGGCCGACCCGCAGTACCTCGTGGCAAACAGGCTCATCAAGACGTTGAAGTACTTCCGCGAGATCGACGACGAATCGCTCATCCCGTGCAATTCCCTCCTTCGGGAGTTCATCGGCGGCAGTTGCTTCAACGTGTAAATATTCTGCCTCGCGGGGTTCGAACCGTCCAAACCCGGTGACCCGTGGGCGACCGTGCTCGAACACCCGTCTATGAAAAGAGCGTCCCGCAGGGCGCTCTTTTTGCGTGGAAAAATTGTGACGTCCATCGCTCCGCGGCGGGCGGTGCGGCTCGGGCGGGCTGCATCGGGCGCGCGGGGAGAACTTTTTCGGAGGGCGGAAATTTTTCAGCAATGCAGGCAGGCTGTCGCGGGCGGGGCGGCTCGGGCGGGCTGCTTCTCTTTGAATGAGGCACCTCTTTGAGCCGCGCAAAAGATTTTTTCAAAATTTTTGCAGAGGGAGTTGACAGACTGCGGGAGCTGTGATAGAATATCATTACGTTATCGATAACGGAGAGATTTGATCGATGCTGATCCGTACACAAATTACGGGGATCGGGGATCCCTTTATCCTCAAAGCGGGGGATACGTATTATGCGTATGCGACCTCCGCGCCCGACGGTTTCCGTTACTTCATATCCCGCGATCTCGCCGAGTGGAAGGCCTGCGGGTACTGTTATTGCAACAGTCCGTGGGGGGAAAACTGCTTTTGGGCGCCCGAAGTCTACGCGCGGAACGGAAAGTATTACATGTTATTTACGGCACGTTGGAAGAAAAATCACAGTCTGCGGATAGGGCTGGCCGTTGCGGATTCCCCCGCGGGCCCGTTCAGGGATGTGCGGGAAGGGCCGCTGTTCGACTTGGGGTACGCCTGCATCGACGCGACGCTCTTCACGGACGACGACGGCAGAAATTATCTGTATTTTGCCCGCGACTGTTCCGAAAATATCATAAACGGCGTGCATACCAGTGAAATTTATTGCGCCGAACTTTCGGCCGATCTACAAGAACTCGTAAGCACGCCCAAACGCATGACGACGCCCGACGACGCTTGGGAGACCTCGCTCGATCCCGAATGGCGCTGGAACGAGGGCCCCGCGGTCATAAAACATGACGGAAAATATTATCTCAATTATTCTGTGAATTGTTTCAGCAGCCCCGATTATTCGGTGGGCTGCGCGGTGTCGGATTCGCCGATGGGGTCGTACAAAAAATACGGTTATCCCGTGTTGAAAAGGGCGGAAGGAGATTTTTCGGGGCCGGGGCACAACAGTTTTTTCCGCGACGGAAACGGAAAACTATACACCGCTTTTCATATCCATACCGACAAAGACAGGCCGAGCGGCAACAGAAGAATGTGTATCGGGGAAGCGGTTTTTAACGAAAACGGAGTTTTCGAGATCGTACTTTAAGGCGGTATCTCTATGGTAAAAAGGACGCGGGTAACGATGGCAGACGTGGCACGGGTGGCGCAGGTAACGCCGCAAACCGTTTCGCGCGCTTTTCGCAATGCGCCCGATATTTCCGAGGAAACCCGCAGACGGGTATTAAAAGCGGCCGCAGAATTAAACTATATCATGAACAATACGGCGAGCTCTCTGCACTACGGAAGCAGCCGCCAGATCGTCATCGTCTACGACAATTTGTTGAATATCTATTTCTCCGTCATGATCGATTATTTGCAGACGATCTTGCGGGAAAGAGGATACTCAACGTTGGTTCATTCGGTTTCGGAGCACAAGTTTGACCGTTCATCCTATGAGTTTGCGATCTCCAACAATGCGGCGGGCGTCATCAGCTTCCTCGAACCGACCGACGACATCGAACAACTGATAGAGCATTTCGGATTGCCCGTCTTGCTCTTGGGGCGCCGTACGGATTTGAAGAACGTGGATTCCGTCAGCTGCGACGATGTGGAGGGCGGAAGAAAGGCGGCGCAATATTTGATCGGGCAGGGCGCCTCCCGCCTTGCCTTTATCACGGTGGATCTGAGCGTTTCCTGTGCACGCGACCGCTTGGCGGGATTTGAGGCGGAGGCGTTAAAGGCGGGGCTCGCTGCGCCCACGGTCATTGACGGATATGCGGTTCCCTTGGAAGAGACGCTGAAAACGTTGTATCGGAACAAAGACGGTGCGCCCGACGGCATTTTCTGCTTCAACGATATGTTCGCATTCGATGTGCTCTATTCCTTTGAAGAGAACGCGATCCCGCCCATTCCCATCGTCGGATACGACTGCGTCCAACAGGAGATCCACCTCCCGCACCGCATCCCCTCCATCGGCCCAAACAAGAAGGCATTCGCGAGCACGGCCGTCGACATGATGATCGGCAGCATTGAGAGGGGCGGAAGAGAGAAGCGCGTCGTCACGGTGGAAGTACGCCTGATGAATTGTCAATAAAAATATCAATAGGATGCAATAGGCACACGGTATGGAAATGAACAGGGGAAAGATTTATCATTGCATTGATGCGCTCTTGGATTATGCCAAGAGAAATCTCGATTTGCCGAAAAAGAATGTGGACTATGCCCGCAACGGGATTTTTCGTCTGTTCGGTTTGGACGCCTATCCCGGTGAACAACGAGACACGGACGTTTCAGACGAGACGCCCGAAAGATTGTTGGATGAATTGACAGAGGCCTGTATCGCGGAGGGGTTGTTTGAACCGCAGGACGCCGAATTTTACCGCGACAGCGTGATGGGGGAACTGATGCTCTCCCCGCAAGAAGTGCAGACGCGGTTTGTAACGAAGCTCGAGGATATGGGGAGCGGGGCGGCGCTCCAATGGTTCTATGCGTACTGCGTCAAAAGCGACTATGTGAAGAAGGCCGTCCTCGATAAAAATCCGCGCTTTCCTTCGCAGGGGCTCATCGTCACGATCAACAAGGCGAAGCCCGAGTTCCGCGACCCCAAGAAGGCGGTCAGCGGCAATTCCACCAAGACGGGCTATCCCAAGTGCAATATCTGCCATGAAAACGAGGGCTTCGCGGGAAGAAATAAGCGCACCCTCCGCACGATCGACATCACCCTCGGCGGAAAGCCGTGGTTTTGGCAGTATTCGCCCTACGGCTATTTCAGGGAGCACGGCATCGCGGTGAACTATGAGCACATTCCCATGCACACAGACCGCGCTACGTTCACGCGGCTCATGGATTTCGTGGATCTGTTCCCCACATACTTCATTGGTTGCAATGCGCCGCTCGAACGCATCGGCGGAAGCGTCCTCGCTCACGACCACTATCAGGGCGGCGGCGAAATTCTGCCCATGCACAGGGCGGGCGCCGCCTATACCCTGCGGAGCGGGGAGTTCCCCGAGGCTGTTGTGGAAGTGTTGGATTGGGCGGGAACGGTCGTGCGTGTTGTATCCAACGTCCGCGCGGACATCGAGGAGATCGGCGAGCGCATCAGGGAGAAGTGGGTGTCTTACGAAAACCGTGCGCTCGGCATTGTTCCCGAAGATGAAAAAGGCGTTCACAACGCCATCAGTCCTACGGTAGTTAAGACAACGCGCGGCTATGAGATGAGCATCATCCTGCGGAGCAATCTCACGAGCGAGCAGTACCCGGACGGCATCTTCCACGCGCACCCCGAGTTCCATATCATCAAGAAGGAGTCCATCGGGCTCATCGAGGCGCAGGGGCTGTTCATCCTCCCCGGCAGGCTCGAGAAGCAGCTCGGCGAACTCGAGGCGTTGATCGTGGCGGGCAAGCCGCTCACCGAGGAATTGTGCGAATTTTCTCTTGTCTATGAGGAAGTAAAGGCGCGCGTGGGGCACACCCCGGACATGGGTAGCGTAAAGAACGCCATGCGCGAAGAACTCGGCTCTATCTGCAACCGCATTTTGGAGAACACGGCAGTGTTCAAGGATAAGCGGCAGACGGTTGCATTCATGCAAGAATTGGGGTTTGAAATATGATAAACACGAAAGAGTATCGCTTTGAAGTTTCGGCAGCGGGAAGAGTCAATCTCATCGGCGAACACGTCGATTATTGCGGCGGGCAAGTTTTGCCCTGCGCCCTCTCCCTCAAATGTACCGTCTATGCCCGCCCGAACGGCACGGACTATATCAACCTCGCATGGACGGACTTGCCCGATCAAATTTCTCTCGATATCCGCAATTTGAACGGATACCGCGCACTCAAACACGCCAAGTATCAGGCGGGTTGCGCCTATCTCTGGCAGACATCGGGGCATGAGGTCAAGGGGTGCGACCTTCTCATCGATTGCAAAGTCCCGTTCGGAAGCGGCCTTTCTTCCTCTGCGGCGATCGAGGTATCCACGCTCGCGGCTTATGCGCTCGTTGCGGGGGAACGTCCCGACCCCGTAGAGATCGCAAAGATCGCCCAGCGCGCCGAACAGGAGTACGCGGGCGTCAACTGCGGCATCATGGATCAGTACGCCTCGGCGTGCGGCAAAGCGGGGCAGGCAATGCTCCTCAACTGCAAGACGCTCGCATGTCAATATATCCCCGTGCAGACGGGGGAGTATTCCCTCGTCATCATCAATACAAACAAGCCGCACAGCCTTGTGGAGAGCAAGTATAACGAACGGAGGCAGGAAACGGAGTTTGCCCTCTCCGTCTTAAAGAGGAAGTTGCCCATCGACTGCCTCGCCGACGTGAGGCCGTTTGAACTGCTCGAATACCGTGGCGGACTTCCGCTCACCATCTACCGCCGCGCGAAGCACGTCGTGGATGAGTGCTACCGCGTACAGTCGGCGACGGCGGTGATGCAGAAAGGGGACATGAAGCGGTTTGGGGAACTTCTGACGGAATCGCACAGGTCGCTTGCGGAGCTCTACGAGGTCACGGGGAAGGAACTCGACAGCCTCGCCCATGCCGCTTGGGATCACTATGCCTGCGCGGGTGCGCGCATGACGGGCGCGGGCTTCGGCGGGTGCACGGTCAATCTCGTGAAAACGGACGCCGTCGAGGATTTCAAACAAAAGGTATGCCGGCGCTATAAACAGGAAACGGGCTACGACGCAACTTGCTACGACGTAGAGATCGGCGACGGATTAAAGTATCTCGAATTATAAATAGGAGGTGTCATGCGATGAGGATATTAGTGACGGGCGGCGCAGGGTATATCGGTTCCCACACCTGCGTGGAACTTTTGGAGAGCGGCCATGAAGTGGTCGTCATAGATAACTATTCCAACGCTTCGCCCGAGAGCATCAAACGCGTGGAGAAAATCACGGGGAAAGCGGTCTCCGTCTACGAAGGAGATGTGCGCGACAGAGCCCTGCTCAACCGCATCTTTGAGGATCACAAAATAGATTGGGTCATCCACTTCGCGGGGCTGAAAGCGGTGGGCGAGTCCTGCCAAAAGCCCATCGAATACTACGACAACAACATCGGCGGGACGCTCGCCCTTTTGGACGTCATGCGCGGACATGGGTGCAAGAGAATTGTTTTCTCTTCGTCTGCGACGGTCTACGGCACGCCCGAGAAACTGCCGCTCGATGAGACCTGCAAGGTCGGCGGGACGACCAATCCCTACGGTACGAGCAAGTATATGCAGGAACTCATTCTGAAGGACGTCTATGCCGCCGACCCCGCATGGACGGTGGCGCTTCTCCGCTATTTCAATCCCGTGGGGGCGCACGAGAGCGGGCTCATCGGCGAGGATCCGAAGGGCATCCCCAACAATCTCACGCCGTATATCGCAAAGGTGGCGATCGGGGAGCTGAAAGAGGTGGGAGTATTCGGGAACGACTATCCCACGCCTGATGGAACGGGCGTCAGAGACTATATCCACGTTGTCGACCTCGCCAAGGGGCACGTTGCGGCGATCGATAAACTCGGCAAGGCGGGCGTCTATACCTACAATCTCGGCACGGGAAAGGGGTACAGCGTGCTCGAAGTCATCCATGCGTTCGGGAAGGCGTGCGGTCATCCGCTCCCGTATGTCATCAAGCCGAGGCGAGCGGGCGACATTGCCGCATGTTATGCCGACGCATCCAAGGCAAAACGTGAACTCGGATGGCACGCAGACCTCGGCATCGACGAGATGTGCGCTTCGCTCTGGAACTGGCAAAAGAAAAATCCCAACGGTTACAATTCGCGCTGATTTTCGGCGGCTTGTGATACACTGCCCACCCATTCCCCCTTAAATCGTCTGCGGAGCAATCCGCAGGCGATCGAGGGGCGGGGCAGGAGCTTCAACGGTTACAATACGTCATCCCCCCTGACGTTTTGTAATGATCCCCCCCATACCGTCTGTGGAGAGATCCACGGGCGGTTACGGGGCGGTATATTGCATGGAAACGGGCGCGGACTGCGGAATGTGCAGCGCTAACGATGCCCATCGGCAACTCCCGCCGTCTTTTTATAGACGTCTTCCGAAAATTTGTAAAAACGCATGATCCCGACAGCAAAGAGAGCCGTCGGGAGTTTTTTATGAGATGAAGATGAGTGTGCAAACAGGCCGCCACACATTCGGCGGTGAAAGGGAGAAACATACGTATGCAGTCGCGCTTTGGATATAACAACGCCAAAAAGGGCAAAAATGGGCAAAAAAGAGGTCTGATAGCACCTT
>CANRFK010000047.1 GCA_947629875.1 uncultured Clostridia bacterium | reverse complement strand
CGCCGTACGTTGCCGCGGAATGTTCCCACATCGTGGCAACATCCGCATACTCCACGATCTTCGAGAAGGTCTCCGGGTCGGCGTAACGGGCAAAAACTTCCTTGGTTGTCATGTTCATTCTTTGCTCCTTTTCTTTTTTTTGTTCATAATTGACTGATACTTGCGCTCCAATTCCTCTTCTTTCTCCTGCAGAAGGCGGGTGACGTCGTCGAGATATTCGAGAACGGGTTTCTCCGTCTCCTGCAGGGAGACGGAAATGGGCTCGCCGATGACGGTAACTTGGCGGTGCCAGATATTCTTGCGCCTGTGGATATACACGGGGACGATGGGGCATCCGCTCTTGAGCGCCATGAGCGCCGCGCCCGCCTTGAACGCCTTGATCTCGTCCGTCCCGCCGCAGTTGATGTGCCCCTCGGGGAACATCGTAACGAGCCTGCCTTGTTTCAACTCCTCTACGGCGGCGCGCACCGCGCTCATGCCTATGCTGTCGCGGTCGAGGCAGATGCACAGGAACACCTTCCCGAAGAGGAACCTCTTGAACCTCGTCGAGAACAGTTCCTTGGTCGCAATGAAGTGGTGCCGCCTGTATCTCACGGCGAACATGAGGTATACGGGGTCGTAAAACCCTACGTGATTGGAGATGAGAAGGGCGCCCCCCTTGATCTTCTTCTTGGCGGCCTGCGAGATGTAATACGTCTTGGGGCGGAACCACAGCAGCCCGGGCGGCGCGGCGAACAACGCCCACACAATGTCGTGTAAAACGGGGCACGTTCCCCTCTTCTTTTTTTGCTTATTTTGTCCCATCGATGAGCGTCCCCAACTGCATGATCTTGTCGCGAAACTGTTCGGAGATAAACATAAGATTGGATTTTTCGTCCCTCTGCGGGTCGTACAGCTCCCGCGCAAACATGGGCTTTCCTATTACGACCTTCGCCTTTTTCCCGTGAAAGTACGCACCGTTCGTGTAGAGCGGGATGACGGGCACGCCCGAGATGAGCGCAAGATACGCCGCACTCGGTTTGAAAGGAAGGGGTCGCTCCTCCCCCTCGCGCGGGAGACGGCTCTCGGGGAACACCCCCACGACGCCGCCCTTTTCGAGAACGGCCTTGGACGCATCGAGGAAGCCGAAGTCGAAGGCGTTGCGCTCCACCTTGATCCCCCCCATCGCCCTCAAAAACCAACCCAGTCTCTTCTTTTGGAAGAGGATCTCCGCCATCTGGTAGCGCAGCGTCCTCCGCGGGAACACGAACAGAAAGACGGCGTAGTCGTACACCGAGGTGTGGTTGGAGATGAGAATGGCAGGCCCCTTGATCTTCCTCGATTGGGCAGCCTTATCTTCATAGAAGATCTTGGTGTGGAACGCGATCCTCTGCGGGATCCACCCCGTGATCTTGACGAACATGTTGAAAAACGCCTTCATAGCCGCTCTTTCAGGTAGTCGACGACCGCGCGCACGGTGGTCGCTCCCCTCCCCGTATCCGTGGAGAAGGGAACGGAGAAATCCTCCTGCAACTTGGTGACGAGGGCGAAGTACTCCAAGCTCGCGCCCCCTTCGTCGAGGAAGAAGTCGGAATCCGTGCCGATCTCGTCGGCGCTCTTGCCGAGGGCGACGGCGAAGTACCCCTTCACGCGCCGCGTGAGTTCCCCGTCGTCCGAGGTCTCCCTTACGCCCTCCCTCCATACGGTGAGCGTCCCGTCCGCAACGGCGCGGGCGATGCGCTTGCGGTTGAGTTTGAATTCATCCGCCGCAATGAGCGGGTCGAGAACGACGCACACGCCCCCGATCTGCGAAGAAAGGCCGAAGCGCGCCATCCGCTCCTTCACCTCCGCGACGAGCGCGCGCACCGTCTGATCGGGCAGCGAGCGCTCCACCGAGACGAGGAACACGGGCAGCGCCTGTTCGCGCGGGGCGAGGCAGCTCTCCCGCGCCGCCGCGGGCGTCAGTTTCTCCTCCACGGCGACGGGATTGAGATTTTCACCTGTCACGGAGACGATGAGATCGTCCGCCCTCCCGCAGAGATAGTACTTGCCCCGCTTGGCTACGGCGAGGTCGGCGGTCGCGTACATGCCGCCTTGGATATCGAGGCGCACGCCGTTTTCAAAGACGGAGCGGGCGAGCGTCGTGCCCGAGACGAAGAGGCGCCCTCCCTCCCCGATGTGATAGCGCACGGAGGGCAAAGGCGCGCCCACCGAGCCGCGCACGATCTGTTTTCTTTTTGCCGAGAGTTCGACGGACGTGATGCCCGTCTCGGACATCCCGTACCCGTTCACGAGGGGATAGCCGATTCCGTTGAAGAACTTCATCACGTCGGCGGAGATACAGCTCCCGCCCGTGATCATGAAGCGGATGCTCTCGCCGAACAGATTTTGCCGCACCTCGCGGAAGAGGCGCGCCGTAATTCTCATCCCGGGACGGGTATTGCCGAGGAGAGCGGAGAGGCGGAGCCCCTTTTTGAAGCGCTTCTGCGTCTTTTCGCCCCTCTCGGCGATCGCGGCGAGCGCGCGGCGGTACACCGTGTTCCAGAAGAGCGGCACGGCGAAGATGTGCGTCACGCGGTGACGGCGGATGGTACCCAGAATGGTCTGCGGGGCGAGGTCGTTGAGCTTGACGAACGTCCGCGAGAAAAATCCGAACCAGAGATAGACGGCGACAAAGCCGAAGATGTGGGAAAAAGGCAAAAAGGCAAGCAGTTTGAGCTCGCCGCGGTAATGCTGTTTGATGCGCTTGTTGCGGGTGAGAACATAGCGGCTGTTGCCGATCATCCCCGCAAGTTCCCTGCCCGAATAGGCGCAGAGCTTGACGGACGACGTCCCCGAAGAGAGCACGTACATCTCCTCGCCGAACGCACCCCCGCAGGGCTCCGCCTCCCCCGTAAGGTCTGCATATTGCACCGAGGGCACGGAGAACGTCCTCCCGTCCGTGACGACGGCGGCGACCTTGTAGCGCGTGAGGATATCCTCCGTCGCGGCGAAGGAGAAGCGGGTGTTGAGAAGGAGCGGGCAGTATCCCGCGCGCAAAATTGCCCAAAAGGCAACGATCCACTGCGGGGAATTTTCCATGTACAGCCCGACCTTCGAACCGTCGGGCGCGCCCACAATGCGGCGGATGTGGGGCGCACGCCTTTCCACTTCCTCTTGCGCTTCCCCGTACGTCGTCCTGTGAATGCGGAAGCCGTCCGTCTCCTCGAACAGAATATTTCCCTGCTCGGAGAACATGAACCCGTACAGAGCCGACATCGACTTGTCCGACCGTTCAAGGAGCCCCATTTTATGATCGACGTAGCGTTTGACCCGTTTGAACCCGCCTATATTCCTCAGCCTCATTTGCATATTCCCTGTCGTAAGCGTCGTCCGTATTGCAATGGGCGCAGAGAAGCCGCCTTGCGCACTCTCTTTACCTTACGTTAATATATTCTTCATACTATTATAATAGAAGCGGGAAACGCCGTCAAGTGTTTTGAACAAATTATGATCAATTTGTGTACATTCCGAGAGAAATTTTTTCAAACTTTTGTATGAGATTTCCGTGAATGGAACGGGATGGAAAACCGCCGCCGCACCCCCGCGCCTCTGCCTCACGCGTCATTCCGCCCCGCCGCCCGCACCCTGCCTCACGCGTCATTCTGCCCCCTTTCCCATTCCCCCTCATACCTCCCCCCTTCCCTTGGCTCCCCCTCGGAGGGGGAGCTGTCACGCGCCCTTGCGTGACTGAAGGGGTGTCACCCGAAACCGAGTTTTTCCGCCCCATCTCCCCATTTTCCCTCATACCGCCCCGCCCGCTTGTTTTACGCGTCATTCTGCCCCGCCGCCCGCGCCCGCCCGCGCAAGCGGGCGAGCGCGGGCGGCGAGTCGAAGGATCCCGATGAACGAAGTACGTCCTCCACAAAAACGGAGCGGGACTTTCATGAAAGCCCCGCTCCGTGCGATTGTGATTTGCGATCAGTTTTCTTTCCCCTCTTCGGGCGAGGGTTCCGCCCCCTCTTCTGCCGCCGCCGTTTCCACAGCCGCCGCTCCCGTAGCCCCCTCATCTGCCACTGCTGCTGCCGCTCCCTCCGCCGCCCTGCGCCTGTCCTCGATCATCTTGCAGACCATGCTGTCCGTATTCGTCCCGATGATATTCATCGAATAGAGGATGAACGGGATCATGATGAGAATGGCGAAAAGAACGTTGAGGAAGAAGAGAGCGACCGCGAGCACGATGTTGATGAGGAGAATGGCGCCGATGGAGGCGAGGTGCAAAAGAATGTTCTTCACGGTGACGACGTCCTTCAAACGGAGGCCGCCGCTGCGGTGCACGATCCACGATGCCGTGAGCGAAAACGCGCAGGAGATCACGATGAGCGCGGCGACCACGAGCAAGCCGTAGTAGCGCAAGAGGAACAGCACGGCCACCGACGCGACGACGAACAGCGCCTGCACGAGCGGCACAACGGTGTACGCGAGCAGCGCCTTCGTCAGTTTGCGCTTCGCGGTGCGCTTGCGGATCACGAGCCGCGTGAGATAATTGGCAGCGACGATGCCGATGACGCACAGCACGGCGACGCCCGAGATGAGCGCGCGCAGCCGCGCCGTAAAGTCGGACATGATGAGGTCGACCTGCTCCGCAAACCCCTCCGAGGTCTGGGCGAGCGTCCCGAAGAACCCCTTGATGGTGTTGCTCAACCAATGGGTGCGGAAGGCGTTCACGATCATCCCGATGAGACTGCCCTCCCATTTGAGTTGGTCGAACGCATAGTGCAAAAAGGCATTGACGGAGGCGGTAGATTCCCCCACCGAATCGCGGATCAGCGCAGAAGCCTGCGTAAACGCGCTCTTCGCGATGTCCACGAGCGAGCCGACCGCCACAAACCCGGCGATGAGAAAGAAGAGATAGACGATCCCCATCGGGACGAACACATAGATGAGGTTTTTGAAGAAATTTTTGATGCAATTCCCGACCATGCGATGTCTCCTCCACACCCATGTATTGTAACCGAAACCCGCCCCGATGTCAAGAGAAATCACGCCCCAAAAGCCTCCCCTCCCGCGGAGGGGAGGCTCCCCGCCCTCATTCTGCCCCGCCCGCTTGTTTTACGCGTCATTCTGAGCCCACCGCCCGAGCGCGTAGCGCTCGGGCGGTGGGCGAAGAATCCCGAAGTACGAAGTCCGACCTCCCTCCGTTCACGTTCGCCCCCCTTGGAGCCTTCCTTACTTGCCCCCTCCTCGGGAGGGGGGTAGGGGGGTGGGGTCTTCGGGAAAGGCGACCATACAATATGCGGAGCCTTTCTCCGCAATGGGGGTGTCCCTCATACCGACCCCCGAAGGGGGGAGTGTATCTTGCCCCCCTTTTCGGGAGGGGGACAGGGGGGTGGGGCGCCCTGCGCCCGCCGTGCGGAGCACGGCGGGCGCAGGGCGCAGGAAGACACCCCCCAAACCGCGCAACATACGCGCAATTTTTCCATAAAACTCACAACGGTTGCGCGATTTTCCCCATAGACAAGGGGAGAACCCCTGCGGCTCTCCCCTCTTTTTTCTTTGATTTGCGGAACTGCCCGCCCCCTTACTTCCCCTTGACGCGGGCAAGGTCGATGTTGTCCTTCTTCCTGTCGGTGAGCGCCTTGATGGGGTGCTCCTTGTTCTGGATGCGATAGTCGTACTTGTACGCCGCCACCGTCTTATCGATGACGATGTGCGTCCCCACGCTCGCGGGGTCGCCGTTGATCTTCGCATTATAGCCGAAGTAGCGGAAGCCGTCGGGCACTTTGTTGAGTTCCTCCCAGCCCTCCTCGACGCCCGTGAGCCGCACGCTCTCCAAAACCTTGCGGATATACTCCTTCTGCGGGCGGAGTTTCAAAAGTTCGGGGAACTCCCCGCCCTCGGGCAACACCTGTTGCCAGACCTTCCCCTCGTACGTTTTGAGAAGGTCGGCGGCCTCGTGCAGGTGCGCGACTTCCTCCTCGAAGTGCTGTTCCCAGATCTTCTTGATGCGCTCGTCCTTCTCGTCCATATAGCACGAATAGTAGAGGTAGCACTCGGTGTACTCGTTCATGAGGAGGCACTCCCACGGCGTCATGCAGGGATCTTTGAGACACCCGTACCCCGTGACGTGCTGTTCCTCGATCATGGCGATCTCGTTGTAGAGCTTTCTGCCGAGCGGCGAGGCGTACAGGTTGGCGACGTTCATATAGTAGTTCATCGTCTGCTGTTCCGCGCCCGTGATGATGTTGATGTTGAGTTTGGTCTTGAGGTCGTTGAGATAGCCGTTGATATAGAAGTTCACGTCGTCGTGCGGGTGGCGGTACTCCGAGACGGTCGGCCGCCCGGGCATGACCTCGGTGTACGTGCCCACAAGTTTGGCGGGGTCGCCGCCCTTTTCGAGTTCCATTAAATCGGAATAGCGATACAGGTGGTCGAAATCCTCCAAAAGGGCGAAGTCGAGTTGCTTTTTCACGTAGGAATTTTTCTCGGTGATGGCGAGGTTGGCGGTGAGGTCGACGGCGAGCTGCTCATAGCCTATGGTGTGCTCCAGAATGCTCTCGTCGGCGGGCTTCAAGGAAGCCACGCGCTTCTGTTGGATTTGCTCCCCTCTCCTCATCACGGCAAGGCGGCGGCGCACATCGTTGTTGGCGCAGTGGCGGGTAATTTCGTTGGAGAGGCGCACGCTCTCGAACTCTGTGCCCGACATCAAGATAACGCGCGTACGGGTGTAGGGGTCGACTTCGTTCTTGTTGTAGGGCTTGACGAGCACCTTATTCCAGCTTGTAAAAATCTTGTCTGCCTTCTGCGGCTTGCATTCAAACGGATTCATTCATCCCTCCTTGTGCGGAAAGTTTTGCCGTTCCCCGAAAAAAGTATGCGTACATTTGCGTTTTTGCGAAAATCTTGTTATAATAGACAATATGGAACTTTGGGATCTCTATGATGAAAACCGCCGCCCCACGGGCAAGACCGTGCGCCGCGACGTCGACCCCATTGCCGAGGGAGAATACCACCTCGTCGTGCACGCGTGCGTCTTTTCCCCCGACGGCAAACTGCTCATCCAGCGCCGTTCGCCGCTCTGCAAGAAGCGCCCCAACCTGTGGGATGTGACGGCGGGCGGGAGCGCCCTTGCGGGCGAGACCACGCGGCAGGCGGCCGAACGGGAACTTTTTGAGGAAGTCGGCGTCCGCGCGGCATTTTCGCGCCCCGCGTTCACCGTGTACCACAAGAACGCCATTGAGGACGTGTTTTGGGCTCACGCCGAGCCCGACCTTGCCGCGCTCTCTCTGCAAGCGGGCGAGGTCTCCGAAGTGCGCTGGGCGGGCGAAGAGGACGTGCTCTCCCTTCTCCGCGCGGGGCAGTTTGTCATACGATACGAGGGGTACATCAAACTCCTCTTTGAAAAGCAAAAGGAGGCATAACATGATCGGTTGCGTCATCGCCATGGACAGCGAGGCGGAAATTCTGCTCGACGTCATGGACATCGAAAATATCCGCACCGTCTACGGAAAGACGGTGCACTTCGGCAGGGCGTTCGGAAGAGACGTCGCCCTCGTCACCTGTGGCGTGGGGAAAGTCAACGCCGCGGCAGGCACATGCGCCGCCATCTCCGCAGGCGCGGACGTCATATTGAACTTCGGCGTCGCGGGCGGTTTGAAGCCCGAAAACACAGAGGTAGGCGAAGTGTATCTCATCGAAAAGTCGGTGCAGTACGATTTCGACTGCACCCAATTAAACGGCACCGAGGTGGGCACTCTCGACGGCGAGACGGAAAACTTCCTGCCCCTTTATTGCCCCCCGCTCCCCTATCCCCGCCGCGCCTTGGGCACGGGCGACAGGTTCACCGATTCCGCCGCCGACCACGAACTTCTCCTCTCTCTCGGCTGCGACATCCGCGAGATGGAAGCGGGCGCGATTGCCGAAGTGTGCAGGTATGCAGGCGTGCCCTTTGTCTCGGTGAAGGCGATTTCCGACGTGTACGGTTCGGGATCTACGACGGAGCAATTCCGCAGGAACTGCAAACTCGCCCTCCTCGAACTCAAATCCCGCCTTCCCGAAATCTTGCAGAGCATGGAATAAAATTCCTCTCCACGAGAACCCGCCTTATTCCGCCCCCTCCTTGGAGGGGGGCAGGGGGGGTGGGGCTTGCCTCATACCGAGCGCGTAGCGCGAGTGTATCATATCCCCCTCCCCGCGGCGCCGCCGCGGGGAGGGGGACACAGGGGGAGGGGTGCCTTACCACATCATCCCCCAAAAAAAGGAGTCCACCATGAAAAAGATCCCCTCGTTTGAAAAGGACCACGACGCCCTGCAACCGGGCCTTCACGCGCGCATGGACAACAATCAAATCACCACCTTCGATCTCAGGTTCAAAAAGCCCAACGCGGGCGACTACATCTCCCCCGCCGCGCTCCACACCGTGGAACACCTGCTCGCCACCACCCTGCGCAACTTGGGCGGCGACGACATCGTCTACTTCGGCCCCATGGGCTGCCGCACGGGGTTCTATCTTCTGACCCTGCGAAAAAACTACAATGAGGTGAAAGAGCTCATCAAAGAGGGCATCCTCGCCGCGCTCGCCCTCGACAAGATTCCCGGCGCCACGCGCAAGGAGTGCGGCAACTACCTCGACCACGACCTTGCGGGCGCGAAAGAGGAACTGCGGCAATATCTCGCCCTTTTATCCCGCTGAACCGCCCCGAGCAAGCGCCGCGACTCACCCACTGTCCCCCGCGTCATTCTGAGGGGCAACGCCCCGAAGAATCCCGAAAAACGAAGTCCGCCCCACCCCCCGCGTCCTTCTCCTCGCCCTCATACCGAGGCTTCGCAGAAGCCGAGCGTATCTTGCCCCCCGTCCTCCGCGTCATTCTGAGGGGCAACGCCCCGAAGAATCCCGATGGGCGAAGTCCGCCCCGCCCTTGGCTGGGGTAGGCAGTTACTTGCCTCCCCCCTCACGTTGAGGGGGGAGGGTAGGGTAGGGGGAGCCGCCCTCACACCCCCATCAACCAAGAAATATCCCACAATACGAAATCAACCCGATCAACATCAACCGCAGAGACGCAAGCGAGGCGAGGAGGGCGCGGATTTCCGAAGAGGAGTGTACAAAGACGTACATGACCCGAGGAAAACGCAAGTCCAACAAAGCATCGCGCCGCGTATATGCGGTTGGAAAAGGAGACCCCATATGGTAGATTTAGGCGATTGGAACGACGTCCTCGCCCCCCTCTTTCAAGACGAGCGATACAAAAAGATCCGTGAGTTCCTCAAATACGAATACTCGCACTATATCGTCTATCCCGACATGTACGACCTCTACAACTGCTTCCGCTACACGCCGTTTTCGCGCGTCAAGGCAGTGCTTCTCGGGCAAGACCCCTACCACGAGCCCGGTCAGGCGCACGGGCTGTGCTTCTCGGTGAAAGACGGCGTCCCCAAGCCGCCGTCCCTCGAAAATATGCTCAAAGAACTGAAAGACGACCTCGGCTTCCCCCCGCCCAAATCGGGCAATCTCACCAAGTGGGCGAAGGAGGGCGTGCTTCTCATGAACACCGCCCTCACCGTGCGCGAACACCAGGCCAACAGCCACGCAAAC
>CANRFK010000046.1 GCA_947629875.1 uncultured Clostridia bacterium | reverse complement strand
GGGGGCGAGAATGGGCAATGCTCCCGAGGAGGGGGCGAGAATGGGCAATGCTCCCGAGGAGAGGGCGAGAATGGGCAAGGCTCCCGAGGAGGGGGCGAGAGTAAGGTAGAGATGTCTCCACTGCGGTCGACATGACATATTTATATGGCAGGGCGCAAAAAGGGGCAAAAACGGGCGGAAAGCGGGCAAGAGAATTTTTCCGACTATTTTTCGCAAACCACTTGAAAAGTTGCGGAAAACTTGATAGAATAGTAGTACCAAAATATGCCGATAAGGCAGGGAGGACTTCATGATCAAAATCATTTGCGGACCCAAAGGCAGCGGAAAAACCAAGAGGATCATCGACGCAGCCAACAGTGCGGTGGCTGTCGCCAAGGGACACCTCATCTTCATCACCGATACCAAGCGCTATATGTACGACTTAAAGCGCGAGGTCCGCTTCATCGACTGCTCCGATTACGCCATCGCCGGCGAGGACGCGCTGTGCGGTTTCATCAAGGGCGCCATCGCGGGCAACTACGACAACGAGTATATCTACATCGACGGCATCGCGCGCATCGCGGGCAAGGGCATCGCCGAGATGGCGAAATTCTTCTACATGATGGAAAAAGTCGCCGACATGCGGGGGCTTGAGATCACAATCACGTGCAGCTGTGCCGAGGAGGAACTGCCCGACTTCGCCAAAAAATATCTGTAATCACGGCGGAAAACGCATCGAAAAGAGGCGCGGCAAACGCCGCGCATGGATCGCGCGCCCTCTATGGGCGCGCATTTGGTGATAAATATGTATTTTATCAGCACGAGAGGAAATCAAAAAGTGACGGGCGCGGAGGCAGTCGTCAAGGGAATTGCGGAGGACGGCGGGCTCTTTGTGCCCGAAAAGTTCCCGCAGGTCTCCCCCGCGGAGTTTGAAGAGCTGTGCGGCATGGACTACCCCGAGCGCGCGGCGTTCATCCTCTCCAAGTACTTCGACGAGTACGACAAAGAGGAACTTCTCGCGGCGACAAAGGAGGCATACGCGCAGTTTGAGGACGGCGACGCCGCCCCCCTTGTCCGCCTCGACAACGGCATGTATATGCTCGAACTCTTCCACGGCCCCACCTGCGCCTTCAAGGATATGGCGCTCACCGTGCTTCCCCACCTCCTTCGGAAAGGGTGCGACCTTCTCGGCATCAAGGAGAAAATTCTCATTTTGGTGGCGACGAGCGGCGACACGGGAAAGGCGGCCTTGGAGGGTTTCCGCGACAAAGAGGGCGTCAAGATCATGGTGTTCTACCCAGACGACGGCGTCTCCAAGATGCAGAAGTTGCAGATGTGCACGACAGACGGGGACAACGTGAACGTCGTCGCCGTGCGGGGCAATTTTGACGACTGCCAGACGGGCGTCAAGCGCATCATGAACAGCGAAACCTGCAAAACACTGTTAAAAGAACGGGGGTATCTGCTCTCCTCCGCCAACTCCATCAACTTCGGGAGACTGGCGCCGCAGATCGCCTATTACTTCTCGGCGTACTGCGATCTTATGACCTCCGACCAAATTACATTCGGCGATAAAGTGGACTTCTGCGTGCCGACTGGCAACTTCGGCAACATCCTCGCCGCCTATTACGCAAAAGAGATGGGGCTGCCCGTGGGGACGCTTGTGTGCGCTTCCAACAAAAACAACGTGCTCACCGACTTCTTTGCGAGCGGCAACTACAACGCGCGGCGGCCGTTCTACAAGACGATGTCGCCCTCCATGGACATCCTCGTCTCTTCCAACTTGGAGCGGCTCCTCTTCGAACTCTCGGGCAGGAACGCGGAAAAGACGGCGGAGCGCATGAAGGCGCTTTCGCAGTCGGGGAAGTACTCGGTGACGCCTGCCGAACTCGCCAAGACCAAGGGGTTTTACGCCGACTACACCGACGAGGACGGCACGGTGGAGTGCATCTACGACTTCTTTATGGACTACGGCTACCCCATGGACACCCACACGGGCGTTGCCATGAGCGTCGCCCAGCGGTACGAGGAGAAGCGCAAGAAGGATGACCCCAAGGCGGAACCCGTTCCCATGGTGGTCGTCTCCACGGCGAGCCCGTACAAGTTCCCGCAGGATGTTCTCTATGCCCTCACGGGCAACGACGTGAAGGATAGTTTCAAGGGCGTGAAGCGCATTCATCTTCTCACGGCGATGAAAGTGCCCGAGAGTTTGAAGGCCATCCGCTATAAGACGCCGCGCTTCAAGACGGTGGTGGGCGTCGACAAGATGTTTGAGGAAGTCAAAAAGTTTTTGTGACGCAGGTTGCGGCGTCATCCTGCCGCAATTTGCGGGCAGATAGGGGGAAGGATGGGAAGCCGCCCCGCGCAGAATGCGCGGGGCGGCCGTTTTTGTTGTCCGTGGTTGGTGTATCAGTCAGTTGCCGTGCGTTGCCAATAGAGGTTGGGGGCGCCGTTCGAGGTGTGCGCGAGATACTGTGCGTTCTGCTCGGGGTCGGAGAGGTTGACGGATTCCTTGGCGTCGCCCTGCCACGTCCAGCCCGTCGGCTCGGCGAAGGTCGCTCTCTGGAGACCTTCTGCGGGGATGTTTGTCCAGAATGCCGCATGGCCGATATAGTTGAGGCTTGCGGGAAGAGTGACTTCCGTGAGGAGGGGCGTACTGTTGAAGCAGAAATCGCCGATGCTTTCGAGGCAGTTCCCGAATGTAAAGGACGTGAGTTTCTTGCAGCTGCTGAACGCCCCGTAGCCGAGCGCGGTCACGCCGTCCCCGAGCGTCACGGAAGTGAGGTCGAAATCCGGCGTGTCGAACGCGTATGCATGGACGACATATTTCGAGCCGTCGGGTGCGGCGGCGGGGAGGGTGAGGTTGGCGGTGTTGCCGTCGTAGCAGACGAGGTAATTTTTGCCCGCCGCGGACTTGTAGAAGAGGAAATCGTCCTTTTCCGTAAACGTGCCCATCTGCGCCTTTTCGGTGACGATGACCTCGGTGTAGACGCCGAGGAAGGAAACTTCGTTCTTGGGGTCCTCGACGTGCGGCTCAAACTCGAGTTCGGAGAGGTTGCAGATCTCCGCGAGCCGTCCGCACAGTTTGAAGGCGTCCTCTCCCACCGTTTGCAGACCCGCGGGGAGGGTGATGCGGATGAGGTGGTGGCACTCTTCGAATGCATTGTCGCCGATTTCCGTCACCGTCTCGGGGATGTCGCACTCCCGCAGATGGGTGCAGAACCAAAACATTTTCGCGGGAATGGCGGAAAGATCCTCGGGAAGGGTCACCTTTTCGAGCGCCTTGCATTCCTGGAATGTCTGCTCTCCCTTGACAGATCCTCCGAATGTGCCGCGCGTGATTTGTGCCTCTTCGAGGGCGGAGCACCGATAAAATGTGTAGTCGCCGATGGTCGCGCCCGCGATCTTCGCCTTGACAAGGTTGGGGCAGGTATAGAACGTATAGCCGCCGATCGCGCCCGTGCAGTCGATCTCCGCCTCCTCGATGGGGCAGGGGGTCATGGTTTTGCCGTCCGTCGTATAGGTAAACGTCATATCGCCGATGGACTGCGCCTTGATGAAGGCTTTCTTCACGGTGGAGCAAGAGAAAACTTCGTCGCCGAGCGCGCCGCCGCCGATGTAGGCGGTCTCGAGCCCCTCATTGCCGAAGAAGGTGAAGGTCGGGATGCTCTTCACGGTGTTGGGCACGGCGACCGTCTTGAACGTTGCGCCCGCAAAGCGGGTCTCGGAAGCCGTTTTGCCGTCATAATATCCCTGCAATTCGACGACCTTTTTGCCGTCGTGGTAGGCGGGGATGACGATGGTATCCGCCGCGGTCAGCGTGGCGTTCCCCCAATCGTAGCCGACTTTGAGGCCGCCCTCCACTTCGGTGTACACGAGCCCGTCCGTCACGGGGAGCTCGTAGCCGCAGACCGTGCATTTGTTGTTCGTGTCCCACGTGTGGTCGCCCGCGGGATAGTTCTTGTCCGACGTGTGCGTCTCCCCGTGGGTGAGATAGTCGGCCGTGCCCACGGTTCCGGGGTCGTCGCCGCCGGGCGTTGTGCCGCCGGGCGTCGTCCCGCCCGGGGTCGTGCCCGGGGTTTGGGGCGTCCCTCCGCAACCCGTCAAGAGACAGGCGCCGAGGAGAAGGGCGAGAGCAGTGGTGAATACTCTCTTGTGCATGGTGGTTTCCTCCTTGAATAAAAAAATAAGGTGTGTCCGCAAGGACACACCGCAAAAGGCGTCTCCCCGACGGATTTGTCACCACACAAACATCGGTATCCTGCTTGATACACAAAAAGAGACGCACGATGCCGCGGCCGTGAATCTTGCAGGAAAATATGGTGTTTGTGTGGTTCTTTCAGTATACACGAAGTTTGTGAAAATTTCAACGGTTTTGCGATTTTTTTCGCGCATGTCGCGCACGTTTTTTATTGCGGGGGTAGGGGTGTGTCCCTCTCCGCGTGGTGGGGAGACGTGGGAAAAAGATACGCTCACTTGCGCCGCGCCCATCGGGCGCGGCGCAAGTGAGCGTATGGGGAGATGAAGGACGCGGGGAGGGGCAGGAGGGCGCGCACGCCTGCAACAGAATGTCCCGTTGCGATTTCGGCAATCTTTCCTCCGATTTTCACGAAAGGCGCGCGGATAGACGTTGCAATTTGCGCGCGGGTGTGGTATAATATAGTAAAATCGGGTATTTGTATGGAAAAGAAAGTCATGTACTCGGCGGCACAGC
Source organism: uncultured Clostridia bacterium (assembly GCA_947629875.1). GTDB lineage: Bacteria > Bacillota > Clostridia > Christensenellales > Borkfalkiaceae > Gallimonas. The sequence goes on along the minus strand of CANRFK010000046.1, from coordinate 4,863 downwards.
CGAGCGGGAACCTCACCATCGGCAACTACACGGGCGCCATCCGCAACTGGATCGCCATGCAGGAGGAGTACGATTGCTTCTACGCGATCGCGGACATGCACGCCATCACCGTAAAACAGGAGCCCGCCGAACTTCGCCGCCACACCCTGGAACTTGTGGCGACCTACCTCGCCTGCGGGCTCGACCCCGAAAAGTGCGCGCTCTATGTGCAGTCGCACGTGCCGCAGCATGCCGAGCTGTGCTGGGTGCTCAACACCGTCACCTATGTGGGAGAGGCCTCCCGCATGACGCAGTTCAAGGATAAATCGCAGAAACACGCCGACAACATCAACATGGGGCTCATGGACTATCCCGTGCTCATGGCGGCGGATATCCTCTTATATCTTGCCGACTATGTGCCCGTCGGCGCAGACCAGAAACAGCACGTCGAACTCGCGCGGGACATCGCCGTCCGCTTCAACAACCGCTACGGCGAGACCTTCCGCGTCCCCGAACCCCTCATCAAAAGGGACGGGGCGAGCATCAAATCGCTGCAAGACCCTACAAAAAAGATGTCGAAGTCGGATGAAAATCCCAACGCCGCCGTCTTTTTGACGGACGATCGGGAGACCATCCTCCGCAAATTCAAGCGCGCCGTCACCGACAGCGACAACTGTATCCGCGCCTCGGCGGACAAGCCCGGGGTCACCAATCTTCTCAACATCTACGCCGCCTTTGCGGGGGGCACCGTCGAAGAGGCGGAAAAGACCTTTGAGGGCAAGGGCTACGGGGAGTTCAAACTCGCCGTCGGAGAGACCGTCGCCGATGTGCTCGCGCCCATCCAAGCCGAGCGGCAGAGGCTGGCTTCGGACAAGAAGTATCTCACCGAAATTTTGAAGGGCGGGGCGGAGCGCGCCTATAAAGTGGCGCGGAGAACGCTCTCCAAGGTGTACCGCAAGGTGGGCTTCTTCCAAGGAGACTGACGTGTTCGGGTATGTAAAGTACGATCTGCCCAACCTCTTCATCAAGGACTACTTGCTCTATCGTGCCATGTACTGCGGGCTGTGCAAGGGCATCGGCAAGGCGTGCGGGCAGCGGGCGCGCATCGGGCTCACCTACGACGTGACCTTTCTCTCGGCGCTCCTCCACAACATTGCGGGCATCGACGTGAAGATCGAGCAGCAGAATTGCTTCGAGCACGCCATCAAAAAGCGCCCCATTGCGGCCGTCGACCCCCTCACCGAGGAGCTCGGCGCCCTCAACACCGTGCTCGCCTACTACAAACTCACCGACGACATCGAGGACGGCGGCAGGGGCAGGGGCAAGCGGCTGTGGTTCAAGAAGGGCTTCAAGCGCGCAAGAAAGAACTATCCCGAACTTGTCTCCCTCGTGGAGACGTTCATGAAGGAGCAGGCGCGGGCGGAGAAGGAGAGGGTGGCCTCTCCCGACATCGCCGCCGACCCCACGGCGAATATGATGCGGCGGCTCTCCGACCATCTCCTGAAGGACAAGGCGACGGAGGCGACGGGCGAATTTTTCTACGGGCTCGGCAAGTGGGTGTATCTCATCGACGCCCTCGACGACTACGATAAGGATTTCAAAAAGAAAAATTACAACCCCTTTGTGCTCGCCTACGGGAGAAACAGCCGCGCCGAACTCATGGAAAGGGACGGCGAAGAGATACGGTTTTTGTTCGATACGCTGTTCTTCTCCCTGCGGGAAAACCTTGCGGGCATCACGTTTTCCTTCAACCGCGACCTCACCGACAACGTCATTTTGCGGGGCATCCCCCTCGAGACCGAGCGGGTGATGAAGGGGGAGAAGCGGCGGAAAATGCAAGAAAAAATCGATAGCGGAGTAAAATAAAATCATGGATCCTGAAAATTACAAGATCTTACAGGTGGAAGAGACTGCGACGGACGAAGAGATCGAGGCGAGCTATCAGCGCCTCAAAGCGCAGTACAACGAGGACAAGTGGAAGGACGGCGAGGAGGGCAACAACGCCGCACGCATGCTCACGCGGCTCGAGACCGCCTATCGGGAGGTCATGGACGAGCGGCGGGAAAAGAAGCAGAACACCTCGGGCGCCGATGCCTTCGAGGCGGTGGGCGACGCCATCCGCAGGGGGGATATCGCCGCGGCGCAACAGCTCCTCGACGGGTTCAACGAGCGCAATGCCGAGTGGCACTACTTGCAGTCCGTCGTCTTCTATAAGAAAAATTGGATCAACGAGTGCAAGAAACAGCTGGAAATTGCCATGCAGCTCGATCCCCCCAACCAAAAATACCGCACGGCGTACGACAAACTCAACAGCCGCGCGCAGTATCAGCAGCAGACGGGCGGCGCGCCCAACACCAACCCCAACCCCGCCTCGGACGGTGAGCAGATGGGTGGCAATTGGTGCGCACAGTGCGCCTCGATGTGCTATACCTGCCTCTGCGTCAACTGCCTCTACAATCTCTGCTGCAGTTGCAGATAGTGTATGAAACGTCCCTCGAAGTCGTTTGAGATCGCGCTCTCCGCGATCGCATGCGCCATCGCCGCGCTCTCGCTCACGATGGGCGCGTACGTCAGCTTCATGTTGGCGGTAGGGTACGTCCTCGCCATATTCGCGCTGATGATTCCCCTTTCCAAGGGGTTCTGGGGCGGGGCGATCGCCGCGCACGTCGGCGCGTTTGTGCTCGCCTTTCTCTTTTGCGGGTTTTCCGTCTTTACGCTTCTGCCCTTCGCCGTGTTCTTCGGATTGCACCCCATTGTCAATTTTTTCCAGAAAAAATACGCAAAGAAGTGGTGGCTGCACCTCCTGTGTTTTCTCGTGAAGGCAGTCTGGTTCGACGGCGCACTGCTCTTAATGTGGTTCACCCTCGACGGTTTTTTGGGCTTCTCGGGCGCGACATGGTACCCCTTCGTCGCAAAATACCTCTACTACATTGTCTTTTTCGGCGCGAGCGCCATGTTCGCCGTGTATGATTTTCTCATCTTTTTGTGCCAACGCTCGATGGACGCCATCGTAAAGAGGATCAGGAGGTAGCGCATGCAGAAAAACGACGTTCTTACGGTGGAAGCCATCGCCATGGGCACGCAGGGCGAGGGCATTGCGCGTTGCGACGGCATGACGCTCTTTATCCCCTATATGCTCCCCGGGGAGCGCGCCGCGGTGCGCGTTCTCAAAGTGCAGGGCAGCATCGCCTACGCGCGCGTGGAGGAACTCATCACCCCCGCGGAGGACAGGGTGCGCCCCCGGTGCCCCGTCTTTCACCGCTGCGGCGGGTGCCAGCTCCAACATGTCCGCTACCGCGCCCAGCTGCGCATCAAGACGGAGCTCGTGCGCGACACCTTAAAGAAGATCGGCGGGCTCGACGTCGAGGTCTCCCCCTGCGTGCGCAGCGAGAAGGACTACGGCTACCGCAACAAGTTGCAGATGCCCATAGGGCGGCAAAATGAGAGGAACGTCGTCGGTTTTTTCGCCGAACGCACGCACCGCATCGTGGAGACGGAGGAGTGCCCCATCCACCCCGCGTGGTCGAAGGAGGTCATCGCGGCGCTCCACGGGTTCATGGAGAAGTGCGGGCTGGACGGCTACGATGAGGAGACGGGCAAGGGGCAACTCAAGCACATCGTCGTCCGCGAAATTAAAAAGAAGTTCATCGTCACCCTCGTCTCCACCGAGCGGGAGATCAAGGGCATCGACTATTTCCTGTTTTTGCTCGACAAAATTTTCCCCGAGTACAGCTTTTACCTCAACTACAACCCCGCAAAGACCAACGTCATCTTCGGGAAGGAGTTCACCCTCCTCAAAGGCAAGGGCTTTTACGAGAGCTTGGACGACGGCATCGTGTTCGAGGCGGGCGTGCAGACCTTTTTGCAGGTCAACGACAACGTGCGCGGCAAGCTCTACGAGAGCATCGTCTCCCTCGCAGAGGGAAAGAGCGCCGTCGATTGCTACGCGGGCGGGGGGCTGCTCACCGCCATGCTCGCGAAGAAGTGCGGAAGGGCGTACGGCATCGAAGTCGTCCCAGAGGCGACCGCCTGCGCCGACCGCCTGCGCGACAGGAACGGCCTCAATGGGAAGATGTTCAACCTCTGCGGCAAGGTGGAGGAGGAACTCGCCGCCGTCCTCGCGCGGGAAAAGCCCGCAACCGTCGTCTTGGATCCCCCCAGAAGCGGCGTGGAGCGCAGCGTTTTGCATCTTTTGAAAAAGAGCGGGGTGGGGCGCATCCTCATGGTCTCGTGCAACCCCGCGACCCTCGCGCGCGACCTCGGCATTTTGACGGGCTCGCTTCGGGAGACGGAGAAGGGGGAGCTCGTCAAGTGCGAAATTCCCGACCCCATGTATGCAATTTCGCTCGTCCAACCCTTTGATATGTTCCCGCAGACCAAGCACGTGGAGACATTGGTTGTCCTTTCCCACAAAAAACCCGACGGACATATCGGCGTAAAAGTCGAGTTTGGAGAGGGAGAAGGACAAATCTCTTTGAAAGAAGTAGAAAAACGCGCCGAGGAACGCAAGCCGAAAGAGAAAGTTACTTACAAGATGATCCAAGAATACATCGAAAAGACTTACGGCTTCAAAGTTCATACCGCTTACATTGCCGAAGTCAAGCGGGATTTGGGTTTGCCTATGTACGACGCTCCCAACGCCGTGGAAGAACTTAAAAGACCTCGTTCGCATCCCTCGCCGCAAATGGTCGAGGCAATCAAAGAGACCTTGAAGCATTTTGAAATTATATAAGCAAAAAAGATAGAGCACAGGAGAAATCTTGTGCTTTATAATTTATACGACATGATTGCCGCATAGCGAAAGCTATGCGGTTATTTTTATTTATAAGGAGAATGAGAAAATGAAATATAAGGATTGGCTGTGTGAATGGCTGACTAACTATG